>JAISCP010000101.1 GCA_031265495.1 Heliobacteriaceae bacterium
TTCTCAGGTAATGCTGCAAGCACAGGCGGAACATGGCATGATAAGCGCCTGGTGCCCGGAAGGTTTAAGTCAGATTCAATGTCAGCCTTATATATATGATATTTTGAAACCTTATTTCAGAATATCAAAAGATTGCGGGTTTAAGGGCGGATGTTTTGCAAACAGCAAAGTTCTTTTAATAGACGGAACAAACTATAATGCAAATTACGGAAGTGCCAGTACTGAATGGTCAACCTTCATTTTACAAGACGGAATATCTGTTCTGCTGCAATATTATACTTCACCGGCTGTTGGAATATATGTTGATATAGATAATTTCAGAGGCAGCAATACTTATGGAAAAGATGTTTTTATATTTCATGCAACAGATGATAAAGTTGTTCCTGTCGGAATGCGAACAGAAGCAGGAGGAGATGCATTATCTGCATATTGCGGCAGGTATTGCGCGGCATGGGTACTTGCCAATGAGAATATGGACTATCTGCACTGCAATGACTTATCCTGGAACGGCAAGACAAAGTGTAAATAAGGTGAATCGGGTTGAATAGCTAAAGGTTGAATGGTTGAACGGTTTACCCTCCCCTTGAGTTTAGTGTTTGGGGTGAGGGGCAGGGCAGGCTGAGCCTGCACCCATGACATGTGTTCTACCCAAGATTTATTTGGCTTTGCGCCACCTCACCTGAATTTCTAAACTACCCCACCCCGAAATTCCTGCAAGGAATTTCGACCCTCTCTCAAGGGGGAGGGTAAGCCTTTCAGCCTTTCAACTCTCTTTCCTATTCATTTAGTCACTTAATAAACAATAAAACCCTCATCCGGCGCTACGCGCCACCTTCTCCCAGAGGGAGAAGGGCTTTTAACCTTTCAACCCTTCACTACTCAACCTTTCAACTAAAAAGCTATACCTCTAATTTCCTATTCACTTATCTTGACTTTTTAAAAGAATAAAAGTATTATCTTATAAGGAGTTAATATGGAATTGAGAAAACAAAATATTCTTTCTTTTTTGGAAGAAAAGACTAACCTTTACGCGGACAGGATTGCATTAGGCATGAGAACCCAGCTGGGCTGGAAAGAATTTACATATCAGGGAGTCGGGCTTTTGTCCAGAAAGCTTGCGTATTACATGATTAATACGCTGCAAGTCAAAAAAGGCGAAAAATTAACTATTCTTTCGGAATCCAAGCCGGAATTCGGAGCGTGTGTTTTTGCCTCAATTCTTGCGGGCATGGTTACTGTTCCGCTTGACAATAAACTGACCAAATATGAACTGCATTCGATACTTTCCGACTGTGAACCGGTCGTAATGCTTGTTTCCCAGAGCTGCGCCGCAACCGCGCTTGAGCTGCAAAAGGAACTTCCGTCCCTGAAATATATTCTGGTTATAGATGAACCATCCTACAATTCGGATTTGACAAGTATTTACGAGCTTCCCAATAACTACGAGGGCAAATGGCGCCACAGAGCTTCAAAATCAACCGCGCTGATTATCTATACCTCCGGTACGACCGGCAAGCCGAAAGGCGTTGAAATTACTTTCAGAAACATGTTTGCACAGTTGAGCGATTTGCAGGTTGCTCTGGATGTTATTTTGCCGAACCGGCATATTACGGTGCTTTCAATACTTCCGATGAACCATTTGTTTGAACTTACTGTTGGTTTTTCTACGTTTTTGAATATCGGATTTTCGGTTTACTATACACAAAGCCTGAAACCGAAAGATATACTGTCTGTTATGCGCGACAAACAGGTTGAATTTATGATTGTTGTGCCTGCATTCCTGAAACTGCTGAAAACCTCTATTGAAAACGAACTTGCAAATTCATCGGGAATTTCGCAAGTCTTGTTTAAGATTATGTATAACGCGGCAAAGTTTATTCCGTGTTATACTCTTAAAAAAATAATGTTCGGGAAAATTCATGATAAATTCGGCGGACATTTTGAAGGCTGTATTTCCGGCGGAGCGCCGCTGGATACCGGAGTCGGCAAATTCTTTGAAACTATCGGGATAAAAGTTTATCAGGGTTACGGGTTGTCGGAGGCGAGTCCTGTCGTATCCATTAATACTGATAAAAGAAGCGTTCTTGCGTCTGTCGGGCGTCCGTTGAGTTCTTTGACGGCAAAGACTGACCCGCAGACAGGAGAACTTCTGCTGAAAGGCCCTTCCGTTATGAAGGGCTACCATAACCAGCCCGAAATGACGGCGGAAGTTATTGACCAAGACGGCTGGCTTCATACGGGTGATGTTGCGGAAATTGACAAAGACGGACATATATTTATTACGGGCAGAATTAAGAATATGATTGTTCTTTCCGGCGGTAAAAAAGTTTTGCCGGAAGAAGTTGAAACAGCGCTTGAGCAAAGCCCTTATTTTGCGGAAGTCTGCGTTCTCGGCGTATCACGCTCCGGCGGCGCAAAAGACGGAACGGAAGATATTGCCGCAGTCATTGTTCCGCATGCTCAGCTTTATGAACAGTACGATGAGCAGACTCTTGAAAAACTCGTGCGCTCTGAGGTGAAAACCCTTTCCCAGCGCCTTACGTCATATAAACGTCCTATAAATATAATTATTAATAAAGAACCTCTGCCCAGAACTTCTACAAGGAAAGTTAAGAGAAAAGAGGTTAAAGAGTTGATTACGGTTTAAATGAAAGGAGTTAAAATTATGAAAAAATTACTAACATTGTCTATTTTGGCGGCTATGATGGGGGCTCCGGTTTTTGCCGCCACTCACGGACATGACAGAGGCGCTACCGCAAAAAGCGCCGGAGCTGCGGCGTTATCGCTTTTTGTCTGGCCGGGAATAGGTCAGGCAATGCTTGATAACCCGAAAGAAAAAAATATTACACACGCTGTTTTGGGTTTAACCGGTATATTCAGATTTTGGTCTGCCTATGATTCTTTTGTGGACAGACGCGGCGGTGTATGGGACAACAGAATATAAAATATAAAGCGGCTCCGTCCGATAATCGGGCAGGGCCGCTTTAAGGAGTTTTTCTCTTGAGAGAAATTGTAATTAATTACAAGCGGGGTATTGGTTATTAGTATTTAATCGAAATATCTTTTCAGCAGTCCGTCAAAACCTCTGCCATGACGAGCTTCGTCTTTTGCCATTTCGTGAACTGTGTCATGAATTGCGTCAAGATTAAGCTCTTTGGCGCGTTTTGCAATATCAAGTTTGCCCTGACATGCGCCATACTCAGCGTCTGCGCGTAATTGCAGGTTTTCCTTTGTCGACGGCGTAACCACTTCGCCTAAAAGCTCCGCAAATCTTGAAGCGTGGTCTGCTTCTTCAAACGCATATCTTTTGAAAGCTTCCGCTATTTCCGGGTAACCTTCTCTTTCCGCCTGTCTTGACATAGCGATATACATTCCGACTTCGCTGCATTCTCCTGCAAAGTGCGCTCTTAAACCTTCAAGAACCTGTGCGTCCACACCTTTTGCAATACCTATTTCGTGCTCGCAAGCGTAGTTTTTTACACCGCTGCCAACTTCGGATTCGATAAATGTGGTTGCATTACACAAAGGGCATTTGTCAGGCTTTGTTTCTGCGGTTGTTGACCAGCCGCATACTGTACATACATATTTTTTCATAATTAATCTCCTTTATTATCTACATTATCATTCTAACTCAATACGCTTTATTTGTAAAGTAGTAATCATTATCATTTTTACAAAATAAAACAATTGCTGGTGATATAAAATTCTGCCATTATTCTTTCGATTTTATTTCGGCAAATTTCGGCCTGCCCTCAAGGGTAATTTTTCCATCCTGCCAGGCAGTGTCGACATGCAATTAATCCCGAGATACCTTCTCCGGCCGCGTCATTGCTGTACATGTTAACACTCCCAAATAAATATAATGTAAATTTTAAGCATTAGGTCTTTAAAAAATATTGTGTTTGTTTTATTATGTAGATGGATTAATCAACATAACATAATCATTATGTTATGCTTAAAGGGAGCACAGCGAAATATGTCAAGTAAACATCGGATGACCGGCAATTTAGTAGCCGGAGCCGGAATCAGCGGGGCAGTTATGGCAAGACTCTGCGCTGAAACGGGAGAAAAAGTTCTTGTCGTTGACAAAAAAGACCATATTGCCGGCAACTGTTACGATTACACGGATGAAAACGGTATCTGCGTCCACAAGTACGGTTCGCATATTTTCCATACGGATAACGAAAGAGTTTGGAATTTCTTAAAACTGTTCACAGATTTCAACACCTATATGCACAAAGTCACGGCGCTTATTGACGGGATTGAAACTACCGTGCCGTTTAACCTGAACACAATTCATAATGTCTTTCCCCAATCTCTGGCGCAGCGGCTGGAAGAAAAACTGCTTGCAAAATACGAATACAACAAGAAAATTCCGATTTCGGAGTTTCAATTGCAGGATGATGAGGATTTGAAATTCCTTGCAAAGTACGTTTATGAAAAAGTTTTTGAAGGTTACTCAACAAAGCAGTGGGGCAGTATTCCCGACAGCAGCGTAACTTCCCGTGTACCGGTTTATATCAGCCGCGATAACAGGTATTTTCAGGATAAATATCAGGGAATACCGCTTGGCGGTTATACAAAAATGATTGAAAACATTTTAAACCATCCGAATATCGATGTGCAGCTGGAAACCGAAGCCAAAGAGGTTCTGCGGCACAGAGGTCAATCTGAAGTTCATCACGATGGAACAAGGATTTTTTACACGGGTTCAATTGATGATTTTTTTGATTACAAGTTCGGGCAGCTGCCGTACCGCAGTGTAAATTTCAAGTTTGAAACCCACAGCACAGAGTTTTACCAGTGCAATGCAGTGGTAAATCATCCTTGCAGCTACGATTTTACACGTATTCATGAGTATAAATATTATGAGATGCCGGAACATGAAGGTCAATCCGGCGTTCAGCATGGCGCAAAGACAGTTATCGCCAAAGAGTACAGCGAAGACTTTGAGCCGGGCAGGAACGAGAGATATTACCCCGTTGCGGGAAAAGAAAGCCGGTCGCTTTATGAAAAGTATCTTGCGGAAACAGAAAAACTTGATAATGTTTACTTTCTCGGCAGGCTTGGCGATTACAGGTATTACGACATGGATGACGCGGTTGAGCGGGCGATAAACCTGTTTGCGGATTTGCGGCAGAAGCGGAAAGCTCTTGCGCAGCCGGGAGCTGAAACGCTTGCTGCAAACCGAGAAAAGGAGGCGGTAAAATGATTTTGGTTACGGGCGGAGCGGGATACATCGGAAGCCATTGCGTTTTGGTCTTGCAGAACGCAGGTTATAAAGTTGTTGTGTTCGACAACCTTGAAAGCGGACACAAAGCGGTAATCGGAAACACAGCTTTTGTTCAGGGAGATTTAAAAAATCCGCAGGATATTTTACGGGTTTTTGAACAATATAAAATTGACGCGGTTATTCATTTTGCGGCAAAAATAGAAGTCGCCGAAAGTATAATTGACCCGCAGAAGTATTATTACAACAATGTTTACGGAACACTGAACCTGTTAAGCGCAATGACGGCATATAACGTCAATAAAATAATTTTCTCATCCACCGCCGCAGTCTACGGCGAACCTCAATATTTACCTTTGGATGAAAACCACCCTAAAAATCCGATTAATACTTACGGCATGACAAAGCTGACAGTTGAGAATATTTTGGATGATTACGACAGAGCCTATGGATTGAAAAGCGTCCGTTTCAGATACTTTAATGTTGCAGGCGCTGATGTTCGGGGCAGAACGGGCGAGTGGCACGAGCCGGAAACGCATTTAATCCCGAACATTTTGAAATCCGCATTCACCGGCGGAAAAGTTTTTGAAATGTACGGCGATGATTACAATACCAAAGACGGAACTTGTATAAGAGATTACGTCAACGTTGAAGATTTAGCGCAAGCGCATGTTTTAGGATTGAAATACCTTTTAAACGGCGGCAAAACAGACTGTTTTAATCTCGGTACAAAAGACGGAAACAGCGTGAAAGAGGTTTTTGCCCTGTGTGAAAAAATCACCGGCAAAGGAATTCCGGTTAAAATTCATCCCCGCAGACCGGGAGATGCGGCGGTTTTGGTTGCGGATAACGCAAAAGCAAAAGAGGTTCTCGGCTGGCTGCCGATGCGAACGCTTGAAGACAGCGTTAAAACCGCTTATGAATGGGAGCGGTCTTTGCAAAGGAGGCCGGTTCATGCCTGAAAGTCCGGATAAAGCTCAAGTAACCGATGCAGCCTGCCCTAAGGTTTCCATAGTAGTGCCGGTTTATAATGTGGAAAAATACCTTCGGCAGTGTCTGGACAGCTTGGTAAGGCAGACATTGCAGGATATTGAAATAATCTGCGTTAATGACGGCTCAACCGACCGCTCGCTTGAAATCATTAAAAGTTATGCCTCAGAAGACAGCCGTATAAAAATTATTGATAAACAAAACGCAGGCTACGGGCATTCCTGTAATACGGGATTTGACGCCGCAGTCGCTGATTATATCGGGATTATTGAGCCGGATGATTTTGCGGATGTAAATATGTTTTCGGACTTGTATGCGCTGATTACAGAAAATGACGCGGATGCCGTTAAGTCCGAGTGGTACGATTATACGGGCAAAAACAAAAAAACAATTAAATGCTCTCAGGTAATGTCAAAATTAAATGCCGGCAAAATATCAGGTATTAAAGATAAAAAAGAACTGCTGAAAACCTGCGCTTCAGTGTGGTCATTTTTGTATAAGAAAAGTTTTCTGAATGACAACAACATACGATTTTTAGAAACTCCGGGTGCAAGTTTTCAGGACACATCATTTAATTTCAAAGTAATTGTACTGGCAAAAGATATTTATATTACAAACAGCGCGTATGTTTATTACCGTCAGGACAACTCCGGCTGTTCAACCAAAAGAAAAGACGGCTGGGAGTTTATTTACAAAGAATATGCGGAAATTGACAGATTTCTGGATGAACATCCCGAATTTAAAGATATTTACAGAGGGATAAAATTTGCTAAGCAATACAAGGCTTATTGCTGGAACTTAAAACGTGTTCATCCAAAGTACAGAAAGAAAGTTTTTGAAAGATTTGCGGAAGAATTCAAAAATTACTATAAAAACGGGGAATTAGATAACAATGCGCTTGAACTTTCGGACAGAAATAAAATTATGATGCTGATAAATGAGCCTAAGAGAATGCGCCGCAGGTTTCAGCGCAAACTTATTGAAACAACCCGGAAAGATTTCAGAAGACAGTTTATATCAATACGGATTAACTTGAAACGGGCAAGCATTGAGGTTTTGGGCAGACAAATTTTGAGGATAGAGTCATGAACACCAAAGAAAGACTGCTAAACAATCAATTTATTAAAAATTACAAACTTATGTGGCCGTTTGTAAAACCGATTTGGTTCAGAGCGTTAATTTCGGTTTTAATCTGTATCCCGATAGGGTCGCTGGATGCGGTCATTGCACTGTCTTTAAAACCTTACACGGATTTGGTTGTAGTGGGCAAAGACATGTCATCTCCGTGGTATATTCCGCTTCTGATTGTTGCTTTCACTTCAATTCAGGGGCTTTTAAACTATCTTGCCGGCTACCTCAATGTCTGGGTCGGCGGAAAAATGACAATAGCCCTAAAAGACAGGCTGTATGAAAAACTCGTGAACTTTGACGCTGATTTCTTTGATAAATCAACATCCGGCGAGATAATGTTCAGGTTCAATAATGATGCTGATAACGCATGCAGCGGACTTTTGGGGAATTTAAAGACATTTGTTACCCGTATATTTTCTTCAATTTCGCTTGCCGCTGTTCTGTTTTACAACTCATGGCAGCTGGCAATTGTTGCCATGATTGTTCTCGGCGCTGCAATTGCTCCGCTTTCAAGAGTTAAAAGTCTTGTCGGCTCAATTATTAACCAAAACAATGTTTCCGTCACGGCTCTGAACACAACTTATAACGAGACATTCGCGGGAAACAAAACAATTTCCGCATATAATTTGCAAGGAAGCCGGTCAAATAAGTTCAGAAATATTTTAAATTCCGTTTTCAGTTTTTCAATAAAAATGTGCCAGAGAACGGGATGGATTTCTCCGTTTATGCATTTTGCGGTTTCAATAGGTATCGGACTGGCCATAGCGTTGGGAAGCTGGCTGATTGTAGAAGGCGTTATTTCTTCGGGAAACTTTGTATCGTTTATTACGGCTTTAATTCTGCTTTACACCCCGATTAAAAACTTAGGCGGCAACGCTGTTGCGGTTCAGCAGTCGTTTTTAGCGATTGAGCGGGTGTTTGAAATGATTGACCGCCCGCTGCCGATACAGGATAAAGAAAACGCTCTTGAATTAAAATACATAAGCAAAGGTATTGAATTTAAAAACGTTAATTTTGAATATGCGCCGGGCGTTCCTGTTTTGAGGGATATAAATATCTCTGTCAAAGCAGGTGAAACCCTTGCCTTAGTCGGCGGCTCCGGCGGGGGTAAAACAACATTTGTAAACCTGATTCCACGCTTTTATGATATTAAGTCAGGCTCAATAATGATTGACGGCGCGGACATTCGTGATTACACGCTGCAATCTTTAAGAGCAAACATAGCGGTTGTTTTTCAGGATAATTTTCTGTTTTCGGGAACTATCAGAGAAAATATTCTGCTCGGCAGCCCGGACGCTGACGACGCTCAAATCGGCAAGGCGCTTGAAATGGCGTATTTGACGGATTTTGTAAATAAACTGCAAGACGGAATTAACACGCAAATCGGCGAGCGCGGAATTTTACTTTCCGGCGGACAAAAACAGCGCGTGGCAATTGCACGGGCGTTTTTGAAAAATGCGCCCATTGTAATCCTTGATGAAGCAACGTCCGCACTTGACAACAAGTCTGAAAAAATTGTGCAAAAGGCGATTAATAACCTTATGAAAGACAAAACAGTGTTTGTAATAGCCCACAGGCTTTCCACAATCCAAAACGCCGGCAGAATTGCGGTAATAAACGGGGGCGAACTGGTTGAACTCGGCACGCACAGAGAACTCATTTCAATCCCGGACGGACAATACAAACATCTTTACGAAATGCAGTTTAAGCGCGGCGATATTCTTTTAATGCGCCCGGCAGGGCAGGAGGCTGCGGTTTGAAAATACTTTATTATAACTGGCTTCCGTTTGATAATGCACGCAATGAAGGCGGCGGAGTTAATATTTACCAGCGGAATTTGATTGAAGAATTAGTTAAGGATAACAGCAATGACATTTATTTTTTAAGTTCGGGCTGGAAACACAATCCGTTCAAAGCTTCGGCATATATTAAAGAAACAGAAAATATATTCGGCGGCAAATGCAAGTCTTTTGAAATTATAAATTCTCCTGTGCCGGCGCCTGCTGCGGTTGTGTTTAATGACATCAAGAAATATCTTAATGACGAAATTACTCTGAACTTATTTGAACAATTTATTGAAAAACACGGCGGATTTGATGTTATTCATATTAACAATATAGAGGGAATTTCAATAAATGTTTTAAAAATAAAAGAAAAATATCCCGGTACAAAAATTATTTTGTCTTTGCATAATTATGTTCCGATTTGTCCGCTTGTGCAATATTTCCAAAATCATAACGAATGCATTTGCCATAACTTTGATGAAGGCAGAGAATGTTTAAATTGCGCTGTTTGGAAAATCAGTTCAAAAAAATACCTGCTGAATATAAGGCATTATTTGAGGGATAAAACAAAAATTAAAGCAATATCCGGGTTACTGCCGTATTTGTTCAGGTTTAAAGCATCCGGGTATGTTTCGGAAAAATTAGTTTCCACGCCTGCTGACTTTGCCGAATACCGCAGAAAAAATATTGAATATATAAATAAGTATGTTGACTGCGTACTTGCCGTGTCTGACAGAGTAGGAAAAATTGCAATAAAAAACGGAATTAATTCCGGTATTGTAAAAACATCTTACATCGGCACTAAATTCGCACAAAATGCAATCGGCAGGCCGGCTGCCAATATTAATAAAGAGCATTTTACTATTGCCTATTTGGGTTATGCCCGAATTGACAAAGGCTTTTATTTCATGACGGACGCATTGCAGTCTCTCAACCCGCAGACAGCTTCAAGAATAAAAATAAAATTAGCCGGTGCCATTCATGACAGAGATATTAAAAATACTTTGGAGCATTTTAAAAGCGTGGAAATAATAAAGCGCTATAAACATTCCGAGCTGCCCCAGATATTATCGGACGTGAATTTAGGAATTGTGCCTGTTATTTGGGAAGATAATCTGCCTCAGGTTGCAATAGAAATGGCTGCCTGCGGAGCGCCTGTTCTGTGTTCGGATTTCGGCGGAGCGTCCGAACTTTGCAGCTCCGGTATTTTTAAGTTTAAAGGCGGTGACAAAAAAGACTTTACGGAAAAACTGAGCGCAATTGTTAACAACCCGGATTTGCTTGAAAAATATTGGCAAAACTACACAGGGCTTACCACAATGGAACAGCATATCAAAGAATTATTTACATTTTATACGGGAGGAAAAATAAAATGCCTGACACGGACTTTTGCAGGAAAACCCCAAAAAGAAATGAGAGTAGGATGAAAGAAAAATTTTTAATTTATTACGACTGGCATCTGGACATCAGAGCGGGCGGGCCTCCGGGATACCTCGCGAATTTGCGTTACGGTCTGGACAGAGCGGATAACCCGAAAGATTTTGAACTTGAGCTTTGGACAGCGAAAAAACAGAGCAAAAACACAAAAAAAGAGTCCTTTTATGCAAAAATTGCCCAAAATAACTCATGGTTCAGATACTTGCGCGCAAATTATTTTTCAAAATCCGCAAAAAAATATTATAAAGAGTACCTTCATCATGTTGAAAATGTTGACAACATTTTTATCCAAAATGAAGTTTTGAAAAAAATTAAAAATGAGAATATAAAATTTATTCACACCCATTATGTGATTGACGCGCTAAAGGTTATTAATACCCTGAAAAAAGAGCGCTTAGATGACGTTAAAGTGCTTTTAACTTCCCACATGCCCGAAGCTCCGCATTTAGAGAATTATAACTTAATGGCTGAAGCGGGGTATTCAGCCAAAAAATGCAGGAGATTTGAAAAAGCATGGGAACATATTGAAAAAAGAGCGTTTAATGAAAGCGATATCTTGATTTTCCCGTCACGTGAAGCAATGGAGCCGTACTTTGACACTCTGCCCGAATTTAAACAATGGATTACAAATAAAGATATAAGATTTGTCCCGACAGGCGCAAAACAATTAGAAACGGAACTCACAAAAGAGCAGGCGAGGGAGAAATTCGGCGTAAAGGAAAAATTTGTTATTTCATACTTGGGCAGACATATTAAGGTTAAAGGCTATGACGTTTTGAAAGAAGCGGGCTTGGAAATCTTAAAGCAGCGCGGTGACGCTGTGTTTTTAATCGGCGGTCATGAAAGCTCTGAGGTTAAGGCTCCCGCGCACAGCAGGTGGAAAGAGTCAGGCTGGGTAAATCCGGCGGAAGTCTTAAAAGCATCTGATGTGTTTATTCTGCCAAACAAAAGAACTTATTTTGACCTGATTTTGCTTGAGGTTCTCTCAACCGGAACGCCCGTTATTGCCTCAAATACGGGCGGAAATAAATCCGTACGGGAACAAACCGGAGTTTTAAGCCTGTATGATACGACAAAAGAAGACTTGGTTCAAAAGATAAACGAATTTCTGGATCTTCCGCAGGCGGAAAAAGGAGTTCTTGAGCGCAAATCTCTCAAGGCATACGAAGAATTTTACAACCCGCAGGCGTTTGCGAAAAATTATCTGTCACTTGCCGGACAGATTATCAAAGATTATAAGGGAGGATTTTATGATTTCAATAATACTGCCGATTTATAATATGCAGGACTATATTGCCGAATGCTTGGAAAGCGTTATTAACCAAACATACAGGGACGTTGAAATTATTTGCGTTAATGACTTTTCTACGGACAATTCAATGACTGTTGTCAAAGAATACGCCGAAAAAGACGACAGGATAAGAATTATCCACAATGATAAAAACAGAGGACTGGGCGGAGCGCGGAACGCCGGACTTGACGCAGCTCAGGGCGAATATGTTATTTTTGTTGACACTGACGACAAGATGCGCCCCGATATGGCGCAAAATCTGTTATCAGCAATTGAGACAAATAATGTTGATATGGTTTTTTGCGATGTATATCTTTTGAACAATGACTCATCAACAAAGCTATATAAGCCAATTCATGACCTGTTGATTTTCAAAAACAAAACAGAATTTGAACTTCCTGATGATATTTTCTTATTCACATACGCATGGCCGTCGGCATGGAATAAGATTTATAAAAAATCAATTATTGATGAACATAACCTGAGATACATTGAAAATATTTTATACGAAGACCACACTTTTTATTACGAGTACCTGCTGAAATGCAAAAATGCATACTATCTTGAAAAACCCTTATACATTTACAGGCACGCAAGACCCGATTCTATCATGGCGGAAGTCAGCCCCAGAATTTTTGAAATATTTAAAATTTTAGAAGCTGTTGATAATATTTTTAAAGTAAACTGCGGTGAAGAACTGCGTAACGCTGTTATGCCGAGACTCTCAGTCCGGCTGCTATGGGAGAGAACCTGCGCATTTCGCAAAATCGGAAAAACAGAAAGGTCATTTATCAAAAAATCACGAAATTTTTTAAAGAAATATAAACACAAAGACCTTATATACTACAAAGATTGGTTTATTCCCGAAAACATTGCGCTGTTAGATACACGGGCTTCAATAATTAAAAAATACCTGCTGAGCGCGGAATACGACAGAATGTATATGATTTACCGCTTTTTGGGATTTAAGCTTTCAATCAAAAATAAACCCTTGACGGAATTGCAGGCGCAGATGGACAGACTGGCTTGCAGAATGAATAAAATTGAGGCTGATAATATGCATTGCTGCGGCGCCGGAGGTCATTATGACTGATAAAATTTTAGTTTCAACCGATTTGCTCCGTCCTTTAATGTGGGACGGCAAACTGGATTACTTTCATAAAATCCGGCTGAATAAATACCGGCATTTTCTGCAATATCCGCTTTCAGCGGCGGTTAATCCGCCGGTTGAGCCGCTAAGCCCCTATAATACAGATTTTAACTTTAATGAGTTCTATAAATTATGCGGACTTGAATTAAAAAACGAACTGAGCTGGCTTGAAATCTATGACCTGCAAGACATTCCTGACGCGGCTGTTGAATATTACAAAAAATATATTGACAACTCGCTTGTCATCTACCACGAAGCCCCGAATATTTACAAAATCATTCATAATAAGCTGAATATTCCCTATATTGATTTAAACGTGCATCCCGTGCGCTTTTTAGATGATAATTTCTGGGGGATAAAAACAAACAGCCGGCAGATTTTCGACAAGATTAAAAAATATCAGACTGATGAAGAAATGTTCTATATTTACGCAGGCATGCACAGAGCGGGTTTTGATTTGAAGCCGGCGGATATTAAGCCGAATTCGGTTCTTTTCGCGGGACAGACGAATGTTGACAAATCTCTTTACAGCAGCGGAAAAATTTTAAGTATCTATGACTTCAAAGATAAAATAGAAGAATTTGGGGAAAAATATAATAAGGTTTACTATAAGCCGCACCCGTATAACTATGATTTAGATAAAATTTTGGAATTTTTAAAACAATATCCTTTTGTTGAAATCACAAATGAAAATATTTACAAAATTCTTTCAAATGATAATTTGTCGAAAATCTGTGCGATAACTTCCGGCAGTTTGTATGAAGCAAAATATTTCGGCAAAGAAGCCGTGTTTTTAGCTCCGCCGTATCTTCATTTTGATTATTCCAAAGACTGCCCTTTCAGCGAAAACACCTGTCTTTCAATCTATGATGAATTTATTTATCCTCATTTTTGGGCTGATGTTCTGCAAGATGTTGTGAGCGTTAAAACGCCGGCAAAAATAACGCTGCCGCCGAGAGCAAACAGGATTAGAGCAGCTTTTGACGATTATTGGAGCGCGACTGACCTTGACCCGGCTATTAAATTAGCGGACAAAAAATACGGCCCGGCTTTTTCACAGATAAGCCATGTTAACGGCCTTCAATGGCAGGAGATTGAAAAACTTAAATATAACCTGTCGAAGCATATTAAAAGTGTCAAAAAATTCATACGCAAATACGGCAGCAGAATGATTATTTGTCCGGGCAGATTCGGGATTTCGTATAAGAAAGCGCCGAAAAAGACGCTGTATAATAATCCGCACAGTTTAATCATTGACACTACGATTTTGTGCAACAATTGCTGCAGTTTTTGCTGGCGTAAAAACTATCCTGATTACTTAGAGAAAATTAATCAAAAATATTCCAAAAATCACACTATGGATTTCAAAACATACAAAAAAATAGTTGATGACGCGGTTCAATATGACAGTATAAGATGGTTCAGCCTCTGCGGGCCTATGGGCGACCCGATGCTTAACCCGAATATAGAAAAATTTTATGAATACGCAAACTCCAAAAAGCATTTCAAAACTATCGCCCTTAACACCAACGGGCTTGCCGCAGACAAACACGATATCGGCGGATTATTGAATAATATAACGGAGTTCAGTATTTCCGTTGACAGTATTAATCCTGATACATACGGAAAAATTCACGGCAGCGGCAAGTACTTAACAACGGTAATCGAAAATATAAAAAAACTCATTGCCTGCAAAAAAGAACACGGCGCATTGGCTGACATAGTTGTAAGATTTACCGAAAACGAGCTGAATTACGGCGAATTCCGGGAATTTGAAAAATATTTCTCGGAACTTGGCGTTGACAGGATTAATTACACGAAAATGCACGGATTTGCGGGAGTGCATAAAAATATGCGCAATAATGATAATGCCTCACGCTGCCAGCAGTTACTCGGAGCGGTGAACTTCAACTTTAAAGGCGATATGACAACCTGCTGCGTTAATTGGAAAATAGAGCCGGCTTTTGGAAATATAAAGAATAAAACAATTAAGCAGATGTGGAACGGGCATTTAATGAAAAAGTGGCTGAAAAACCAGCTTAACACAGAGCCCTGTAAAGACTGCTCAGGCATAGGTGAACATGTACAGAAACAAGGACTGTCAATAAATTAAGACAATAATATACAAGTTTACATAAACATTCAACAACCTCCGCGTCATCCTGAATTTATTTCCAGAACTGTCCCGTTAAAATCCTTTGAACTTCAATGCCTCTCCGTCATGCTGAAATCTATCGTATCAACGTCATTCCGGGCTTGACCCGGAATCTATCAATTTCAATTAAACTGATAGACCCTGAATCAAGTTCAGGGTGACGTGGAGATTGTTGAATGTTTTTTACTAATAATTATGAGTATAAAAATGAGAGATTACGGACGAAAACGCTGGAAAAACCCGAACCAATTCGCATTCCGGATAACTTCGTGATTTTAACGGGACAGTTGTGCAACTTGTTTCAGGATGACGTGACGGGGACGGGATAGCGTGACAAATTTAGGAATTAAGGAAATGGTTGTCTTCTTAAAAAGTCATGTAACTAATTACTTGACATGTACAACCATTGTATGCATTCCTTTTCTTCTTTTCTTTCATGTTAAGAAAAAAACATTTTTGTCACCGTATTACCTAACCAAGGGTGACGTTGTTCACTAATAATCAATTTTATCTTCTTTAAGTACCTTTGCAGCACAGGTTTTTCTTTCCAAAGCGCCGGTGCAGTCAGCGGAATTATTATCTGTGCCTGCCGGAATTAGTCCTTTTTCATTAAGAACAAAAATAAATACATCTTTTCCATATTCATTTGGCGGTTTGCTGCCGTTTACATCCGTATGAAAATCTATTACACTTATACCGGATTTAACGCCAAATATTTCTCCCGAGCTGTGGTCATCCATACATACACTAATTCCGTCAGCTATTACAAAACCCACAGTGGCCGTGCCGCATACAAGTTTGTCATTAGCGAAAAAACAACCTTCATTGTCTTTGCATTCTCTGATAACATTCAGGTACGGTTTAAGATCAAGATACCAGTTATAAAGAGAATCAGTATTATTGCCTGTTACCTTATCCCATGTACTGAAGTCGCCTTTATCAATAGTTGTAAGCTGAAGCGCCTGAGCTAATACGGAATAAGCTTTTTTTAGCGCGGTAACAGCGGCTTTATTGTTTTGTTTTTGGATTAATGAAGGCATTGTCAGCGCCGCTACAATACCGATAATTCCCAGTGTGATTAAAACTTCCGCCAGCGTAAATGCAGCTTGTTTTTTCATAATACCACCTATCTTAGTAAACTAAACAGCTTGTATTAAACCTAAATAGATTGAATACAACCTATAATATAAACTATTTTATTTTTTATGTCAATAGATTATATAATTTATTCACCATGAATATGAATAAAAAATATATTAAATCATTGCTGTCTTTGCATGCTATAACGTTCAAAACTCTTGCCGGGAAAATGGCGGAAATATCCGGTAAAAAGTATACATACAATAGCGTTAAGGGGAAATTAGACCGTAATACGTTAACCCTTGAGGAAGCGCAAATCATTGCAAAAATTCTTGGATATGCTATAAAATGGGTTGAGCAGGAAAAATAACATCAGGAGCATTTATATGAAAGGTATTATTTTAGCGGGCGGAGCGGGTACGAGGTTACATCCGAATACAATTGCGGTTTCTAAGCAGCTGCTTCCGGTGTACGATAAGCCGATGATTTACTATCCGGTTTCTGTCTTAATGCTGGCGGGAATTCGTGAAATCCTCATAATTTCTACCGTACAGGATTTGCCGAATTTCAAGCGTTTGCTGGGTACGGGCAGACAGTTCGGGGTGGAGTTTTCCTATACCGCGCAGCCGGAACCGGACGGAATTGCTCAGGCGTTTATTTTGGGTGAAGACTTCATAGGCGGGGATAACGCTGCGCTCATTCTCGGCGATAATATTTTTTACGGACAGGGGTTTTCCGCGATGCTGAAACGCGCCGCACAAAATCCCGCAGCAATTTTCGCTTATCAGGTGAAAGACCCGCAAAGGTTCGGGGTGGTGGAATTCGCCCCCCTCTCGAAATTCCCCTCGGGAATTTCGGTTCCACCCGGTGACATTGCTCTCAAAGTCAAATCAATTGAGGAAAAGCCTGCAAAGCCTAAATCCGATTATGCTGTTACGGGGTTGTATTTCTATGATAACAGGGTTGTTGAGTACGCAAAGAGCCTGAAACCTTCTAAGCGCGGCGAATTGGAAATTACGGATTTGAACAACTTTTACCTGAAAGAGGGCAGGCTTAATGTCGAACTTTTAGGGCGCGGATTTGCGTGGCTCGACACCGGAACGCCGGAGTCGCTTTTACAGGCTTCGCAGTATGTTCAGACAATTGAGGAAAATCAGGGCATAAAGATTGCCTGCCTTGAAGAAATCGCTTACCGGCTTGGCTTCCTGACAAAAAATGAAATCCTTAAAAATATCGAAAATTATAAAAACAATGATTATTACGATTATGTCAGAAGGATTTTGAAATAGGGTTAAGTTTTTATTGATATGTCATTGCTGTACATGTTAAGTAATTAGTTACATGATTTTTTTAAGAAGACAACAATTTCTTTAATTCCTAAATTTGACGCGCCATCCCGTCCCTGTTCACTCATTCCTATTCATTTATTCTTTTTGTATTCCAGATACTTGTCGCCCAGCCGGTTTGCTACCGGAACTATCGCCACAGGAACAATATATCTGAATATAAAACCGAAAATCAATGCGCTTTTTATTTTGTCCATACCGTCAATTTTGGTTAACAGTTTTTTTATAGCTTCTTCACTGTATTTCTCCGGTTTGGAAGCTGCGTATTTCGCTGTATATTTAGCAATGTGCATTTTACTTTTAGCTCTTTCTTTGACGAATTCGCCGGCAAAATTTTTATCTTCAAGCTGAATTCCGGCGTATTTTGCCGTAACACCCTCCCACCACTTAGCCAGAGCGCCTTCGGCAGTGTAAGAGCAAGTAAGAGAAACCCCCAGAGTTAACAGCTGATTAATTGCCAGAGTTTGTCTTCGGTCTTTGTCTAAATGCTTGTTGTTTAAAGTTTTATAAGCATACATACCGCTGGTTATGGTAGAACCGACAGCCAGAAGGTGGGTAAACTGTTTGCGGCTGTTTTGGGTTTTTTGGGCAAGCCACTGAATTTGTTTATTTTTTATTAACTTCGGAGTAATATTTTTGGCCGCACTTTCGCAAAGCTTGTCATAAGCTCTTTCAACCGGTCTGAAGAACTTTGACTCACCGCCCGTAAAATTCGGCTGATTGTATTGGTTGAGAACTACTTTCATGTACGCAGCCCTCCTTTAAAATCCTGAAAAACACTTTTTATCGGAATAATGTTATTTACTACGGGGGCAGCCTGTTTCTTTTTCTCAATTCCGAAAACATATTTCAAAATCGGCGGTATTAACGCAACGGTTAATGCTGCTCTCGGAACTGCGATTATCCAGTCAGGCAGCATTCTTACTACATTATTCAGGGAGCGCTGCATTTTAGGGGTTAACTTGGAGTATTCTTTCAAGCCGTAGTCCGCCGCCGGATTTTTAGATTCCTTAATCTTCTTGATTGCTATGTCGAGCGGACTGGTTAAGATAACTGAGGAAACAAAGCCGATTAATCCGGAAGCTATTGAGTGTCCTGAAGCATAAATTTTATCTTCTCTGCTGTTTTTGCCTTCCTTGCCCGGCATGCCCATAATGGTAACCGGTCTTAATATACTTGCAAAAACAAGTGATACAAGCGCACTTGCAGATACATTATGCTCTGATGTGTAAGTAAGAATAGAATTATACCAGTTGCCGGATGCAATATTTTTGAAAAGTCCGTTAAAACTTACAGCGGCAGCCCCGCTTTTTTTCGTGAGACTGCCGCTGCTCTTATATCCTTCCGGTGTGCGTAACTCCGCCCTGTTCTTGCCCTCCGGCGAGGTTAATGTATAACTGTAAGGTATGGGATTAATTCTCATTGTCCACCATATTATCTGTTATTACATTAAATCAAATAAATATATTTTTTTGTTAGGTTTTTTCAAAAAATGTTACAATTTTATATGTTTTTTTATTAAAAATATTTACAATTAGGATATACTCCGCCTGTGAGCAGAGAATGCCAGCTTAACAATTAGTGTTTGCATGACACTTAAGAGGGGGGCAATTTTACATTGCTTTGTCATTGCGAGCGTAGCGAAGCAATCCAGTCAAAACCGTTGAATTTACTGGATTGCCGCGTCGGGCTAACGCCCTCCTCGCAATGACGAAATAATGTAAAATGAATACTGCCGGTGGGGAGGTAGTTTCAACCATGCATAAGAGGACTATTCCGTTGACTTTTACGTTTAAGCCATTAAGTATTATGTATGATGAACAAAACATGCAAACACGGCAAAGTATCCACAGAAGCGGATTTTGCTTACTGCCCCGACTGCGGGGAGCTGATTGAAAACCAATGGTTTTTAAGCCGCTGCGCCTGCTGCGGTATTAAACTGAAATCGGTAATCCGTAACGGCGAAATTGTGCCTGCGGAAAAATTCTGTACAAATTGCGGTTCCCGCCGCCATGTTATCGAACAACTGGACAAAATTAATTTTATCAACGTAAATTTTGCCGTAATGGTTAAGACCGTGGTTGTTAATGCCGCAAAAGACGTCACTCAAAGCTGGACTACATGTAATTGCAGACCAAAATTGCTGCAAGAATTCCGATGAAGTCCGCAAGCAATCCGACCGGCAGCGCATAGCGCAGTTTGGAAATTCCAACGGAACCAAAGTACACGGTAAGAACGTAAAAAGTTGTTTCACTGCTGCCTATCATCACTGCGGCAAGCTTTGCCGCGTAGCTGTCCGGCGCGCTGCGCGCAACTTCGGAGAACAAACCCAGAGCCGCCGAGCCTGAAAGCGGGCGCACAATTATTACCGGCAGAACATCAGCAGGTACGTTTAATCTGTTTAAAACAGGGGCAAGAACCTGTCCTATCAACTCTATACACCCTGACGCGCGGAACATTGAAATCGCAACGATTATCGCGGCAAGATACGGAATAATGTTCACCGCAGTATGAAATCCGTCTTTTGCCCCTTCAGTGAAAGCCTCATAAACAGGAACTTTTTTAACAAGCGCCGTTGTCAAAATTATTAAAATTATTGCTGGAAGCGCCCACAATGAAAGCGTATTCATTGCTTACCCCCTTGCGGCGTCCAGAATTTTTGAAAAAGCTTTGCCATAAATATTGCCGCAAAAAATGCAATTGTTGTAACAACAAGCGTCGGCGCAATTATTTCCGTTGGATTTTTACAGCCCGCCCCCACAAGAACAGCTATTACTGCGGCCGGAATTAACTGAAATCCTGCGGTGTTCATTGCCAGAAACATACACATAGCATTTGAAGCGCTGCTTTTGTCAGTATTTTCTTTTTGAAGTTCTTCCATTGCCTTAATCCCGATTGGCGTTGCGGCATTCGTAAGCCCGAAAGCATTTGCCGCAAAACTCATTGCAATATCTCCGGCAGCGGGTGAGTTTTCGGGAATTTCGCTGAACAATTTTTTTGTAACAGGTTGTATAACTTTGGCAATCAGCGAAACAAGTCCGCATTTTTGCGCTATGTTCATCATGCCGAGCCAGAACGCCATAATCCCGATGAGAGAAAACGCCACTTTAACCGCCAAATCCGCACCGGAAAGAACGGAACTTACCACATCCGGCAGCTTCCCGTTGAGCGCCCCTGCTATTATTGAAAATACAATCAAAAAATAAAAAATGTAATTCATGTGTTTTATTGTATCATATAAATATTAGGTGATTAAGTGATTAGGTGATTAAGAGGGATTGAGGGATAGCTAAATTAGTTGAAAGGTTGTGAGCTACCCTCTCCCTGCGGGAGAGGGTGCAAACACTTAGCGAAACCGAAGGTTGAGTTTAGTGTTTGGGGTGAGGGGGCAGTAAAGTTTGATTGCCCCCTCACCTGAATTTCTAAATTCACACTGCGTGTTCATTAAGAAATTCTTCCTCTCCCGTATGGAGAGGCATTCAACCTTTAAGCCTTTCAACCTTTCAACCCTTCAACTAATTTTATCAGAGACTAGGGGTTAGGGACTAGAAACTAGTATTTTCAACACTATTCACTATTTACTAAGTACTATTAACTAATTTAGCTATCCCTCCAGCCCTCTATACCTCCTATTCACTTAGTTACACTTTGTTTTTGTGTTCCAGTCAAGGCCATCGCAGTGCAGGTAATCCATGTTTTCGTTTTGGATTACCCAAGCTGTACAACCCCGTCCTGCATCGAAATCGTTGGAATTTATACATGCACTGTCAAAACTGTGTATCACAGAGTCTCCTGTCGGACTTATTCTGTCTTTAGCAATATAGAACCAAAATGCGTCTTTACCCGAGACATTGGGTTTTTGGGCGCCATTTATATCAACAACCAAGACCCCGTAACTATCCCCTGCGGGCTGTGCCCATACTGCAACAGGTATGCCGTCGTTCAACCGTATTTTCCCAAAGCCGACTGCAAAATTTCCGGTGAACTGTCCTGAAACGCCGCTTAAGGACTTATATGTGCCTTCATAAAAACCGCATGCAGCTTCAGACGTACCGCAGTTTTCATTTATATTTAAATACGGAGAAAGTTTTTCCAGTACATTATTAGCATCCCCGTAGCTTAACCCCCAGTTGTCCGCAGTACCATGTTCAATAACAGCCATTCTCATGGCATTATCCAGCACAGAGTATATTTTTTTAAGTTTCACAACAGTAATTTTTTCTTGGGTATTAGATATTAACGCCGGCATGGTAAGCGCCGCAACAATACCGATAACCCCCAGTGTTATCAAAACCTCTGCCAATGTAAAACCTGCCCGGGTCATGGAACGCCGCGCTGACCGGTCAAACGCGCATAGTCTGCCTTCCGTTAAAGTAAACGCCTTTTTCATGTTCACCTCCTTAGCATATTATAGGCTATTTATTGCGCATTGTCAATATATTAAAAGAAATTAATTACCTTATTAATTTGCCGCTAAAATTATAAAATATAACAGGGAGTTCAAAATGGACAAAAAAGCGTTTGGCGCCAGACTAAAGAAGCTTAGGAAATTGCATAACTTAACTCAGGAACAGCTGGCAGAAGCTGTAAGTTTAGACCTCCGACAGGTTGTCAGGCTTGAAGCGGGCGGGAGTCTGCCTTCACTTGAAACCTTGATGAATATTTCCGGAGTTTTGAATATTTCGCCCAACATGTTATTGAATTTTAGTCAGGAAAATGAGTTAAAAAACGACATAAATGACATATTAACCCTTGCAAAACCCGAGCAGCTTGAGCTTATTAAAAAAATAATGCTTGCTATATTGTAGGGGATTTACGCGGCGGTTTGTTTGAGGTAAGATGCGGTTATGAAAAAACGCACAGTTGAAGTATATGCGGGCGCGTACGCCAGCGGGAAATCCGAGACGGCAATAAACAGAGCACGGCAGTTTATCGGGAAACAAATTACCCTTGCGGATTTGGACACGGTTGAGCCTGCTTACACCCTGCGGCCGCTTGCTGCCGGGCTTGAAAAGGAAGGCATCCGGGTTATCACCCAGCCCGAATACTTCGGTCTCGGCGAGGCGGGAAGTTATATTACGCCTGCACAGCAGAATGTTTTGAGTTTTGAAGGCGATATTATAATAGACGTCGGATACGGCGCATCAGGGCTTGATATGCTTGATATTCTTACGGGAATTGAAAATGAAGAAGATTTGAGAATTTATATTGTTATTAATACCGCTAAATTTGAAACATTCAGCGTAGAAAATATTGTTGAATACGTAACTTTTTCCGAAGGGCTGGAGAAACGGGCCTGGAAGCATTTCAGCGGAATAATCTCCAATACGCATTTTGGTGATGAGACCGTAAAAGAAGATATAATACGCGGTTACGAAATGGTTAAAAAAGCTT
Organism: Heliobacteriaceae bacterium; assembly: GCA_031265495.1. Taxonomy (GTDB): domain Bacteria; phylum Cyanobacteriota; class Vampirovibrionia; order Gastranaerophilales; family Gastranaerophilaceae; genus UBA947. Next base: position 22,989 of record JAISCP010000101.1, read on the forward strand.
CTGAGATTTTAAAAATCCCGGTGCGCGCAATCGGAGCGGACGAAAAGTTCAAGGCGGATTTCGGAGCGGCTTATGACGGGGTTGAAGTCTGGGCCTACAAGCGTTCAATGCCTGACGCGCTCTGGTAGATTTAACGAAGCCGGAGACTGGGTAGTGTCGACACTGACTAGAGTAGGCTGCGCCCATTACATGTGCTCTACCTGAGATTTATTCGGTTCTGCGCCCCCTCACCTGAATTTCTAAATTCACACGGTGTGTTCATTAAGAAATTCATCCTCTCCCGTATGGAGGAGAGTGTTAACTTTTTATTGCTTTGTCATTGCGAGGACGAATGTAATGAGGACGAAGCAATCCAGTCAAAACCGTTGAATTTACTGGATTGCCGCGTCGGGCTTACGCCCTCCT
>JAISCP010000102.1 GCA_031265495.1 Heliobacteriaceae bacterium
GCGAGGAGGGCTTCAGCCCGACGCGGCAATCCAGTAAATTCAACGGTTTTGACTGGATTGCTTCGTCCTCATTACATTCGTCCTCGCAATGACAAAGCAATAAAAAGTTAACACTCTCCCCTCAAGGGGAGGGTAGCTCAACCTTTCAACTAATTTAGCCATACCTCTTAATTTTCTAATCACCTATTCACTTAGTCACCTATTCACTTGTTTCAGTATGACTAAATATTTTTCAGAACATTTAAAATTTCCGGATAATGCGCTGTAACTTTGCGAACCTGATTATCCGTTCCTCCGTTTTTGTTCTTTGAAAACAGTGTGATTTCTCCTGTAAGACCGCGTTCACGTTCAGGGTTAACGTGCATTAAATGAATAATGTTATCTTTTACAACAGTAATTTTCGTTCCCTGCAAAACCGCCATAGCCCAGAACCATAAGTCATCTTCACGGGGAGAAAGCGAAGTAAACAGTTCAATATTATCCGCGTCTTTATACAGAGATTTGGGCGGGTAGAGTACTCCGCCAACACCTGTTAAGAAATTTTTCAGCGATGAAGAAGGCTTTTTAAGCGGCTTACTCCATTTTTTACAGCCTTCAATTCCCGATGAATTAAGCTTAACCCGTAAAGCGCGGTGGCAGACAATATCATTCGGAGTTTGCAAATGCGCATTATACAGCTTTTCCAGCCATTCCGGCTCATAATAAATATCATCGTCTGCCGTTACAATAATATCGTCAGGGAATTCGCGCAGCGACGGAACAAGTTTTGTATAAGAATGCAGATTTTGGAACCATTTTATGGTTAATCCTTTTTCTTTAAGCGCCAGAACCGGCCGCGGCAAATCATCTTCAAGGTTGGGAAACTGTTCCGCGCCAAGCCACAGGATAACCTCGTCCGGCTTGAACGTCTGGTTTAGCAGAGAATACAAACCGAAATGAATGTCATACATCCGCTGCGGAAAAGAAGTAAGCGAAACAATAACGCGCGGATTTCGTTTTTCCGTGCTGAGTCCTAATTGTCTGTTTTGTTCGATTTCTGCGGAAACAGCTTCTTTATCAATAGTTTTGAGGCTGCGTACCCGTTTGGATTTTTTAAAAAGCTTAAACCAATTCATTTTTTTATGATAACATAAATTTATGGAAATTAAGTCATGGCAAGATTACTTTTTAGATTTGGCAAAGACATGCGCAAGCCGTTCAAATTGTATTCGCGCACAGGTCGGCGCGGTAATCGTCGGCGAAGATAAGAAAATTAAAGCAACAGGCTATAACGGAACTCCTTCCAAAGTTGAGTCCTGTTATGAGCGCGGAGAGTGCTATCGGATTAAGCATAATATTCCTTCAGGCACCCGGTATGAAACCTGCCGTTCAATCCATGCCGAACAGAACGCAATAATTCAGGCGGGGCAGGACCGCTGCAAAGACGCAGTTATGTATATCTGGGGACATGATTTTATCTGCATTTTGTGTAAAAGATTTATTGTACAAGCAGGTATTAAGGAAGTTTATTTGAGAAAAAATGATGACAGCCCTGTACTTAAAGTTACTGCGAAAGATATTATAAAAGAGCTGGAGGCGGAATAGTTATTTCCGATTATAACGTTTATTTATACAACCTTTAATCTATTCCCATTTCGGCAAGTTTAGTGTAAAATAATGGTTAAAAAGGATTATGAATGTGTTAAATAACTATGAAAGCTTTGATAATTCCGAAACTTCCGCAAGAAAATCCTCTTTAATTCAGGAAAGAACCGGACTTGTTTCCGCGCACATGTACAAACAGTTTTTGGATTACCAGCACGCAAACGTTAACACGAGTGAAATATTCTGCAGAATGGTGGATAACCTTCAGGCTGTTGTGGAGACGCTGAAAGAAGCGTTTTCTTCACGCGGGGTAACCACCCAGAACATATACGTTGACACGGATTCGCAAAATTCCGTTGTTATAGTAAACATTCTGTGGCACAAGATTAGTTTTACAACCAGATGCAACTTCCAACCGCAGGCTTTGTACCGCGAAGAAGGCAAGCACATGTTTTCAAGCCGCATAATGGCAATAAAGGGAAATTACAACGAGCTTATGAAAGGCGTTGTCGAACACGATGAAGAAATGGTTAAGCTTCTTGATAATGAAGTTGCGTCGCTGTTTGTTCCGCCGCAAAATACACAAACCTCTATAATGAAAATCAAACATCTTTCAAACCGGGAGTTTCATTTAAACCAGATTGACGCACCGCGCGAATTCGTACTGAAAGTAATTGAAGCAATCTGCGGCGGCGGTTTTTACCATGAAGAAGGTTCCAGAAAAAGTTTCAATATTTAATCAATCTTAGCCGAAACTTCCGCGATAATCCGCTGAACATCCGTTCCGCCTATGGATACTTCCAAAATAAGAGGAGCATAAATAAGTACTGTTTCGCTGTAAGTCATAGTATCAATATCAATTACCGCGAACTCAATAAAATCATGCCCGACATAGATAAGCTTACCGTAATCTCCTCCCGTTACCCATTTTATGAACATGTAATGATTTTCGTGCTCTTTAAGTTTTTCAACCAGTCTCATAATTATATTTTAACGCGTTTTTTTGAAATGTCAATTAAGTGAATAGGAAGTTAATATATATAGCTAAATTAGTTGAAAGGTTGAATAGTTGATAGGGTATTGAGGTATGGAAACAGGGAGGTTAAGGCGGGCTGCGGCAATCCTTTGCTGTTCCCTCTTTCCTATTCACTAAATACTATTTACTATTCACTTATTTATTATACAATTATATTTATGAACTATATGTTAAAAAATACTGTTTCAAAAGACGCTTTCAGATACAAGTATTTGCTGGAGAAGATTTTCCCTTATATTAAGCCGGTGCTGGGACGCTCAATCCTTAATCTTATAATAGCGATTCCTCTGGGCTTGCTGGACGGGATTGTAGCGTTGTCTTTAAAGCCTTATATGGATTACGTTATCAACGGAAATCCGGAGCAGACATGGACTTTTATGGGGCATACCGTGTATATACAGGCGTGGCTTGCTGCGGTTATTCCGTTTGGTATTGTTATGTTTGCGGCTTTTCAGGGAGTTTTAAAATACATTAACAGCTATCTGACAACATGGACAGGGAATAAAATATCAAATGCATTAAAGGTTGATTTGTTTAAGAAATTGACTAATATGGATACGCGGTTTTATGACGTGAACTCGTCCGGGCTTGTGTTAACAAGGTTTTTGTCTGACCCGGAAACAGCGTCAAAGAACGTTATTCAGATGCTGGAAACTTTTGTTGCAACAATTTTCGGGTTATTAGGGCTTGTGGGGGTTCTGCTTTATAACTCATGGCAGCTTGCCGTCATAGGTGTTGCGGTTATGGGGATTGCCATTACGCCGGTAACCTTCCTGCGCAAAAGGATTAAAAGCGTTTCCAATGCAAGCATGGTTGTCGGAGGAAACATGACAACCAATTTTAACGAAACGTTCGGCGGAAACAAAATTATGACTGCGTATAACTTACAGAAAACACAAAACCGTAAATTTGAAACGCAAATTAACGAGCAGTTTAATCTTACTATGTCTCTGACAAAGCGCGCAGGCTGGATGTCGCCTATTATGTATACGGTGTGTTCTGTCGGAATTGCAATTGTTATGGCGTTCGGAACCCATTTAATTCTTTCGGGGCAGCTCAGCGCCGGAAGCTTCATGTCTTTTGTAACGTCGCTTTTACTGCTCTACAAACCGACTAAAACTCTGGGCAATACGTTAACAAGTTTGCAGGGAGTTTTTGTTGCAATGGGGCGCGTGTTTGAACTGTTTGATATGAACCCCGCGATTACAACGCCTAAGAATGCTTTAGCTTTAAACGGTTTGAACAATTCAATAGAATTTAAAAATGTTAATTTTGAATACGAAAAGAATATTCCCGTCCTGAAAGAGTTCAATTTAAAAGTCCGCAAGAATGAAACCATTGCGCTTGTCGGGAATTCCGGCGGCGGAAAAAGTACTGTTGTCAGCTTGCTGCCGAGATTTTATGATATAAAAGACGGCTCAATAGAGTTCGACGGCGCTGATATTAGAAAATTCGATTTAACTTCTTTAAGAAATAACATTTCTTTTGTGTTTCAGGATAATTTCCTGTTTACCGGTTCAATCAGGGAAAACATTCTGATGGGTAATGAACATGCTTCGGAAGCGGACATTCAGAGAGTAATAACCATGGCGCATTTGGATGAATTTATTTCAACGTTTGAGAGCGGCATTGACACCTTTGTCGGAGAGCGCGGAATAACGCTTTCGGGCGGGCAGCGGCAGCGGGTTGCGATTGCGCGCGCAATGCTGAAGGATGCACCTGTAATTATTCTTGACGAAGCGACTTCGGCGCTGGACAACAAATCCGAAGCAATCGTTCAAAAAGCGCTGGACAACTTAATGCAGAATAAAACGGTTTTTGTAATAGCCCACAGACTTTCAACAATCAAAAACGCAGACAGGATTGCGGTGATAAACGCAGGTGAACTGGCTGAACTCGGTACGCATGACGAGCTGATGAATATCCCGGACGGCAAATACAAACATCTTTATGAAATGCAGTTTAAAAATCAGGAGTTAACACAACTTAACAATTAAGGCAATTTTTCCCTGCAAAAATCCTTTATTATAATAAGAGGAAAAATTAAGGGATCTATAAATGGCACCAATTGTACCAATTGATTTTAATTCATATAATTTTGACCGGAACGCGTCTTTTTGGCCTCCGGTTGACTCATTGCCGCCGGTGTTCAATTTTCCGCCGCCGGTTAACAATTTTATGTCTTTCTGGCCGACGCCTGTATTTGATTATTCGTCATTTCTGTTGACACTGCCAATGCCGGACTTTTTGACAACAATACCAAAGTTCGACTTTAATTTTGATTTTAATTTTAGTTCCGCCAAAAGTTCATTATCAACAAATACATCAATAAATACATCACAAACTACATTTACAAAAGGCTTTGGCAATGTATCGCTGGGAAAAGCCATAGCAAACACTGCCGGCAGCTATTTGGGATACAGTGAAGCTAACGGTAAATATAAACTGTTCACCGGCGGCCGGGATATGCAATGGTGCGCTGCTTTTACAACTTATGCGGCCAAAGAAGCTTTTAGAGCGCAGGGCAAAGCAATTCCTGCCGGATTTGGCTCTGATACGGTTGAAGGTCTGAGACAATGGGGTATTAAAAACAATAAATATCTTAAGCTGACAGGAAGCTCAAACAAAAAAGAACTTGTTCTGGCAAGCGTTAAACCCGGCGATATTATAATATTTAAAGAAGGAACATCCCACACAGGTATAGTTACCAGTGTCGATAAAAACGGTGTTATTAGCACTGTTGAAGGAAATTCATCCGATGCGGTAAACAAAAGAAGATATACGGCGGACTGGCATGCTATAAGCGGATTTGTTCAAGTAGCTTAGATACCTGATTTTCCAAATCGGCTAAATCGCCGTTGTTTTTTATCACAAAGCCGCTCATTTTAACTTTTTCATCCTGCGAAAGCTGGGAATTCATACGGCTTCCGGCATGTTCCGCAGTATAATTATTACGTTGTAAAAGCCTTTCAAGCCGGATTTTATCATCCGCATAAACCAGAATTATTTTATCAAAAAGGTTCTCCATTCCCGCCTCGAAAAGCAGCGGGATTTCCACAAAAGCATTTTTTTCACCGGCGTTTTTGTTAAAAAAGCTTTCAATACCGGCTTTTACTTGGGGATGAATTATATCTTCCAATTTTTTCTTCAATTCAGGGTCTGCAAAAACCAGTTTTCCGAGCTTGTCACGGGAAATTTTTCCGTTCTCAAATACATCGTATTGTTTGAAAGCCCGAGCAGCTTCCGCGCTCCGCTCCAAAATCTCATGTGACAGTAAATCCGTGTCCAATACCCTGTAACCCTTTGCCGCAAGAATTTCTCCTACTGCGGATTTCCCCGATGCTATATTTCCCGTAACCGCAATCCTTTCAACCATTCAATCCTTCACCCCCGCTCGGGATACAGACCGGCTCATTGCCTGTTCGCTTTGTAAACCTTTCAACTTATTTAAAAAAAATCTAAGTTCTTTAATTTGTATAGGTTTTATCGGTTTAAATTCGCCTTTTTTCAGCCCGTCAAGCGTTATCGCTGCATGCTGAATACGCTTTAAAGACTTAACCTCAAACCCCAGATGTTCAAACATTTTTCTGATTTGTCTGTTGAGTCCCTGATGAAGCGTAATCTGCATAAGCGTATGTTTGTTATCCGCCTCCAGAACCGTAACATCCGCATAAGCTGTTTTATCCGGCTCAATCTCAATCCCCAGAGCCATTTGTTCCAATTGGCGTCTGCTGATTCTGCCGTTTATTGTTACGAGGTAAATCTTGGGAACCTTAACTGACGGATGAGTCAGCTCATTAATCAAATCCCCGTCATTTGTGAGAATAAGAAGACCTGTGGAAGCCTTGTCCAGCCGCCCTGCCGGTTTCAGGTTTGCAAGGCTGTCAGGAAGCAGGTCGTAAATAGTTTTGCGTCCTTTTTCATCGCTGCTTGTCGTAATATACCCCGCAGGTTTGTAAAACTTGTAATATTGATGCTTGACAGGACGCACAAGCTTTTGGTTAACAAAAACTTTGTCTTTGTCATTCACTGAAAATCCGGGCTCGGTAATGACTTTTCCGTTTACGTTTACCTTGCGCTGTTCAATAAGTTCATCCGCCTTGCGTCTTGAGCAGAGTCCGGACGATGCAATGTACCTGTTTAAACGCGGCATGTAAGCTCCTTTACAAATGTATCCGCCAGAATCTCCGGCATTTTGCGGTAAAGCTTTCCGGTTGAGGAGGATATTGCAACAATTTCCACTCCGGCTTCAAGTAAAACTTTACCTGCGGAGTTTTTAATAGCCTGTTTGAAGGTAGCTGACAAGCCGTTGAATTTTTCAACATCTGTTTCAATAATAATAATATCACCGAGTTTAGCGGATAATTTATAACGCACATTCAGGTTAACAACCGGCAAAACAATATCGTGGTTTTTCTCAAGGTCAATGAGGTCTTGTCCGGCAGCTTCGCACCACATACAGCGCCCCGCTTCCATCCACCTTATGTAAGAACCGTGCCAGACAACACCGTAGGCATCAGTGTCCGCATAGTAAACTTTCTGCTCAAACTCATGTTTCATAAAGCTATTATAACATAAAAAATGAAAGGCGGCTTACAGTAAAGGTTGAAAAGTTGAAGGGTTGAAAAGATAAGCAAGGCGGAAATTTTCCCACCGGCAAAATTATACCAATCTACCCTTCAGTGTTAACATACTACTGATACGTAAGCCGAAACAAAAAAATGTACTATAAATGCAGTATATGCGAATGGATTTATAATGAAGAAAAAGAAGGAAGATTGTTTTCCGAACTTCCCGAAAGCTACACCTGTCCGATTTGCGGCGCGCCGAAAGACCGGTTTTTTGAGACGGATAACTCCCGTCCTGAGTGAAAAAACATATAGTTGATTAGACACTGTCGACATTAAAATTCAATTTCCGTTACCCTGATATCAGTGATTAAGTGAATAGGAAAGAGCAACAAGACAAGTTCAGCATGACAGGAAGTTCGCTCAGCGTGATGTTTTTATATTGAATGTCGACACTGCCTGGTTGAAGGGTTGAATTCCCCCCCCCCTTGAGGGTAGCGCTATAAACTACAACTTAAACGGATAATCCTCTTTAAACTCCCAGTTGTCAAGCATTAATAATCCGCTGCAATACCATGAGTTTTTACACTTATCCAAAGCATCCGCTCTGTTGTATATTTGCCCAAAAAGAAACGGGCAAAAATAAATTTTATTGCCGCAGTAATTGTTGTATGCACTTTTCGGGCAAAGTGTAAAAAGGTATGCATCACGTCCGTGTACATTTGGCTGTCTTGAGCCGTTTGTATCAAATCTTATATCGACACAAGCCCCCATCGAAATATTGACTTGACTTCCATCCGGAAAATATGTATTGATAGAGTTTTGAACCTTATCTATTCTGGTGTATTTTACATTAGGTGCGAGATACTCCATAAAAAATTTTTCAACACTTTCCGCGCTTCCTTCTACAGTTTTTTCGAGCGGAAAAGTCCAATTTTCGACTTCACCCTTATCTGCTTGTGCCATAAGCACGGCTTGAGACCATGAGCTGTAAAATTTCTTCAACCTTGCAATTGTTTCCTGTTTTTTATAGTTTGCAATTAAGCTTGGCATGGTGAGCGCAGCCACAACACCTATTATAGCGAGCGTAACCAAAACTTCTGCAAGCGTAAAACCTTTTTTCATAGTCACCTCCATTAGTACTTCCATATAGTGCCTCCATATAGTGCTTATTTAGCAGTAGTGCTTATAAAGTATAACATGTAAGATTTAAATATGTCAACAGTTGAAGAATTAACTTACCGAAACATCGGGCAAAATATACGTAAATACAGGCTTATGCGCGGAATTTCGCAGGAAAAACTGTCCGAACTGCTGGATGCGAACAGCAAATTCGTCGGACATGTTGAGCGTTTTGAAAGATATGTCGGACTGAAAAAGTTAATTAAAATAGCGCAAATTCTGGATATTAAGCTGCAGCTTCTGTTTGAGTGCAATAATTGAGAGCTGTTCCCTCAATTACTCATGTAGACAGAACCTTCAGAGCCTCTTTTAAGATTTCTTCCGCTGACGCGTCCGCTTTTAAGACAACGGCAGCTTTACCCAGAGCATCCTTAATTTCCGCACGCTCGTAACCCAGTGAATTCAAAACCGTCTGTGCATCTTCAACAGACCGGCTGTCTTGCTTTGCACAGGAAATCTCTATCGGCTCTTTAGTCTGATAATTCATTAATTTGTCTTTCAATTCCAGAATTATCTTCTGCGCCAGCTTCGGCCCGACCCCCTTTGCCCGGGTAAGCTCCTTGAAATTCCCCCCGATAACAAACCCTATAAGTTCAGACGGCTCAAATTCAGCCAGCAAAGTCAAAGCCATTTTGCTTCCCACGCCGGAAACCGAAACCAGAATATTAAAAATATCCCTGTCCTCACGGTGTAAAAAGCCGCATAATGACATTTTGTCTTCTCTGTGAAGCAAAACCGTATAAATTTTGCCTTGAACGCCGGTTTCGGGCAGCTTTGCAAAATCGCGCCCGGTTAGTTCCGCCAAATACCCGACGCCGCCGGTTTCAACGGTTAAGTACGCACCTTTGGAAGTATCAGCTTTATTTGTAAACATTCCTTTTATGTAGTCATACATTTTTTAATCTCCGCCAGCGCTCTGTCCAGTTCTTTGTTTGTTTTCATGTCTTCTTTAATTTTTTCATAAGAATACAGCATAGTTGTATGTTTTTTGTTAAAATATTCCGCGATACTCTCGAAGCTTTTTCCGGTTAAATCACGCGCCAGATAGACCGCAACATGGCGCGCACCGGAAACCCGCTGGCTTCGGGAAGCGCTCTTAAAATCCGCCAGCGACACCCCGTAATATTCTCCGGCCGTTTTTGCAACTTTATCAATAGTAATCATTTTTTTTACGGCTTCACAGTTCAGAACTTTCCGCGCAAAATCAACGGTTAAATCAGTTTTTTCAACATCAGCATAGGCGCTTGCTTTGTTAAAAGCGCCTTCAAGTTCACGCACATTGTTTACAAAATTATTTGCTATATACTCAAAAACCGCAAAATCAGTTTTGATAAGACTTTGGTCAGCGAGATTTTTGAGTATTGCAACCCGCGTTTCAAAGTCAGGCTGCGTAATATCAACAACCAATCCCATTTCAAAGCGTGTACGCAGTCTGTCAGGAAGCGTCGGAATATCTTTAGGCATTCTGTCGGAAGTCAGTACAATCTGCTTGTTGTTGTTATGGAGGCTGTCAAACGTGTGGAAAATTTCTTCCATTGTGTAAGTTTTAGACTCCAGAAACTGTATATCGTCAATCAGCAGGATATCAACATTACGGTATTTCTGGCGGAATTTCTCCATTCTGGAATTTCTCTCGCCGCCGTGCTGAAGATTTTTTATTAATTCATTTACGTATTCTTCTGTCTTAATATATTTCACTTTCAATTTAGGCTTATTAAAAACAACATAATGCCCTATTGCCTGCATAAGGTGGGTTTTACCCAGACCGGAGGCTCCGTAAATAAACAGAGGATTATATTTTTTCGCCGGATTTTGGGAAACCGCCCGGGCTGCCGCGTGTGCAAAGCGGCTGTTTTCTCCCACAACAAAATTCTCAAATTTATATTTCAAATTAAGATTTGAAAACGACTGCATTTGCGCAAGATTATCTATTGGCATGCTCTGTGCGGAAGCGCCGCTTTTAGAACTCTCTTTTTTCTTTTCTTTTTTATATTTTTCGGCAAGGTCCGCATCGTAACTGACAGAAAACTCCACGTCTTTGCCCGTAACCTTTTTAAACGCACTGCTGATTTGTGAATAATAGCTTTGGCGGACGATTTGCGGCGCCATCATGTGAACGGTCAGCAGTGAAAAATTATCGTTATCATACCCTGCGGCTTCAAGCGCGTCAACCCACGAATAGTAAGCGTGCGCCGGAATAGACTCCCTTAATTCGCCCTTAACTTTACCCCAAATTTCTTTGACTTCCATTACATCCATGTAAATATTCTACTACAAAGGTTTCTTTAAAGCTCCGCCGGCTTTGCAAAATTTTACGTTTACCGAATGAGGTCGTGCTTGTACATGTTAAGTAATTAGTTACGTGATTTTTTAAGAAGACAACAATTCTTGTAATTCCTAAATTTGACGCGTCATCGTCCCCCTGTCATCCTGAACTTGTTTCAGGATCTGCACCTGACAAAAGCGCACCATAACCTATATAATCCTGAACGATCGGATTGTTTCAGGTTCTGACCACCGGTAAAATATTCAATACCTTTAAGGTTTACTTCCCCGTACAGAAGGCAGATGCTGAAACAAGTTCAGCATGACAGGGAGTTTATGGCAGGTTTTTAACAATCTATTTACTAATAATCATGTAACTAATTACTTGACATGTACAATGCCGGCACTATTTTTTATAAAACTCAGCCGTTAGCAAGTTTTTTATGAATAATATCTTTTAAAAATGTCTGATAAGGAATGCTTAAAGCTAAAGCCTGCGCTTTAGCTTTTTCAATATCATATACGTTTAAGCGTATTGTAATAGGCTTAGTTTTGGGCATAACAACCTTATGGGCTTTTTCAAGCCATCTGTCGTCAGCTTCATCGAAGGTTTCTAAAAACTCATTTGCTTCGCAATCAGGACAAAACAGTTTGTCATTCTCGTCATAGAATAATTCATTACCGCAAATATCGCATTTTTTCATTTTCTTACCTCATTTAAGTAAAATTGTATGTGTTTCTTTTTAGCCCTGTAAGCCGTTATCAGCTTAATGCCGGTCTTATCTTTATTAAAAATTACAATCAAAACAAAAAATTTTTTATCATGATTATGGCCGAGAATCCGCTTAATATGTTTAGTCTGTTCAAATTCAAGATATGTACTCTCAAAAACTTGTTCAATATCATCTTTTGAAATTTCCGGGTGATTGACCTTGAAATGTTCAATATTGTATGTCTTGTCAATCATGTAAGTTATTTCCATAATCTTATTATATCAAATGATGCATTATTTGTCAATACTGTACATACAATTCAATTGATGCAAAATTATCCCGCAAGCCACGCCCAGATTGAGCGACTCAACATCCCCGCTCATTTCAATCCTGACCTGACGGGTTCCGAAATCAATTAACTCCTGACTAAGCCCGCCGGCTTCCGAGCCGAACATCAAAAGATACGGCTCTTTTACCGTAAAATCTTTAAGCTCTGTTTTCGCGCGCGGCAATGTCGCAATCCGCTCAAAATCCTTAAACATACTCAATTCTTCTAACGAAACCACAGGGATTTTCCACAGGTTTCCGACAGAAGCCCGTACGCATTTAGGGTTATAAATATCCGCGCTTTCGCCGTAAAGCGCCGCCGCGTCCACACCAAACGCCGCGCATGTACGTAAAATCGTGCCTAAGTTCCCCAAATCCTTAATATTTTCAAGCAAAACAACTTTTTTGGCATCTTTCAGCACAGATTTGTCATAACGCCGCTGAACCCCGACCGCAACGGCTTCCGGCGCGGAATTTGTTGTGGAAATTTTTTTCAGTACAGCTTCCGTTGTCAGAACAACTTTTGCAAAATCATACTCCAAAGCTTTGTCCGTTAAAACAAAAACCGTCTCAATCTCAATACCGGCGCGATATGCCTCCTCGATTACCTTAAAGCCTTCCAGCAAAAACCTTCCCGACTCATCACGGCGCTTGCGCTGATGAAGTTTCACCGTCTCTTTAACCAAATCATTATTTACGCTTGTAATTCTTTCTATCTTATTCAAGTCAATTTTACCTATTACCGCCTTTTAACGTCATGCTGAATTTATTTCAGCATCCCTATGCTGTCGGCTTTTTTCAATTTAATCAACTGTTTTGCTTATTTAACAGCAAAGTTGTCCAGCATCTTTTTTTCCTGTACATTCAACATATCATAATTTATCAGTTTTTGCTCAAAATTCATATTTGTAAAAGAATGGATTTTTCCGGCTTTAAAATAGCACGCATTTTCCAGCCTTACGCCGAAATAATTCTCGTTATACAAGCCCGGCTCAATTGTAAAGCACATATTGTCCGTAATTTCAACCTTAGCGCGTTCGGTCGAATTCAACGCCGGCGGGTATTCGTGGACATTAATCCCTATTCCGTGCCCGAGTCCGTGATTAAACACAAAACCTTCAACCGGGTTTTGCGCCATAATCTCCCTTGCTTTCGCATCGATTTCAAACCCCGTGCCGGACATATTGAATGCATGCAAAAGCGGCTTTAACACTGTTGTATAAACTTTTTTATGCAGTTCTGACGGTCTGCCTTTCACAAAAACTCTTGTTATATCAGTGGCAAGACCGCCTTCATAAAATGCCCCGCAGTCAATCAAAACAAGGCTTCCGTCTTCTATAACCTCATCGGGTGAATTTTTTGAGTAATGCGCAAGCGCGGAATTTCTGTCTTTTGCAACAATCGGCTTGAAGCTTAAAATTTTCGCCCCGTTTTTTAGAAATTCCCGCTCAAGCCGCACGGCAATGTCATGCTCCGAAATATTATCATTATCATAAATGTAGCTGCGAATTGCCCGCATAGTGTCATCCGTACGTGCAAAAGCCGTTTTATAATGTTCAATTTCCGCTTCTGTTTTAACCGATTTCATCAGCTTTACCGGACTGTCTTTTAAATCCCTCGCCCTGTCCCCCAAAAGCCCGTAATCATACGCGCTTATCGTGGATTTGTCCGCGTAAAAATACTCTCCTTCCCCGATTTTTATCTTTTTATTGACCGAACATGAATAATTATGCGAAAAATCGCGCTCGTTAAGAATATATGAAACCTCCTCCGGGTTTGTAAGCGCTAATACACCATCAATATTTATTTCAGCCTTTTTTTCTTCAGAGGTAAGCCCCGTTAAAGAAACATCCAAATGCACAATATTCTGCGGCGCCCGCTCCGGCAAAGTCGAGTCCAGCAGTTTTACGTTCACGCCTCTGTCTTTCAAATTTTCAACGCGTTCCTGAGAATTTTTCGCGGAAAAAACTCCCAGAACTGCGCCCCGTTTAATTTTCTTCACGAGTTCGTCCAAAAATAACTGCCCTGTTTGGAGTTTGACCACAGTAACAACATCCGGGTCAACCTCTTTATCCGCCTGAGCATGGTACCTGCCATCGACAAACAAATACAACTCATCCGCCGAAAGCAGCGCGTCCCCTGTCGAACCCGAAAACCCTGTCAAAGCATAGCGGGAATTTTCCTCTAACGGTGTGTATTCCGCTAAAAATTCATTTGAAGAATTTATCAGCAGATAATCAAGTTCCCGCTCTTTCAGGAAGCTTCGCATTTGCGTAATTTCAGACATCTATTTTACCTGTCAGCTTGATTATATGCCAGCCAAACTGCGTTTGAACAGGTTTTGAAATATCGCTTATATTTTCAAGCCCGAACGCAGCTTCTTCAAACGGCTTAACCATCATTCCGCGCCCGAAAAACCCCAAATCCCCGCCGCTTGCGCCGGACGGACACAAAGAAACCTCCTGCGCCGCTTCTTCAAAAGATTTTCCGCTCATAATTTCATCGTACAATTTGTCCGCCTCTTCTTCGGTTTTAACCAGAATATGGCTGGCTCTTACTTCGTCCATAATAAAAACTCCTTTTTTGTGTGCAAATTTATATTAACACAAAAACCGCCCCGTCATGGAGGGCAGTGGTAACAAATTATTGTTTGGTCGTTGCTGTACATGTCAAGCAATTAGTTACATGATTTTTTAAATTTCTCGTAATTCCTAAATGTAACGCCTCAACGCGCCCCTGTCATCCTGAACTTGTTTCAGGATCTGCACATGACAAAAGCACACCATAACCTATACAATCCTGAACGACCGGATTGTTTCAGGTTCTGAGGTAAAAATATTCAATACCTTTGAGCTTTACTTCCCCGTACAGAAGGCAGATGCTGAAACGAGTTCAGCATGACAGGAAGGTTATGGTGTGAGAGGCTGTTTCTTCATTCCTATTCACTCCTATTTACTAAGCACTATTTACTAATAATCATGTACCTAATTACTTGACATGTATACAATGTAAAATGAACATAAAAATTGACTTAATTTTTTGTTTGTATTAAATTAATCTATGTGCGGAAGTAGCTCAATGGTAGAGTACTTGCCTTCCAAGCAAGTTGTTGCGGGTTCGAGTCCCGTCTTCCGCTTACTTTCTTTTTTTTCTAAAAAAGAAAGTAAGCAAAGAAAAAACCGAGACAAGAGAGGTTATTACATGATAACGACTTTTCGTTTACTTTCCGTTTAAGGGGAAAAAAGTAAGCTTTTAAAAGGAGGGAGCTGTGGAAGCATTTTTATTACAGACAGGCGTTACAAGTCAGGCGGTAAAAGCCGCTGATTTTCGTCTGCTTTTCGATTTGATAATATTTTCAGTTATCACTATAATGCTTTTTAAGTTTATTGACTACTTCACCAGAAGAATAAAACGCCGGCTGGAAGAAAAAGACTCTTCTCTGGCGCGTTTTATACCGGCGTTTGAACGGTTTACAAAAGGGCTTGTTCTGTTCTTTATGCTCGCAACCCTGCTTCAAAGTCACGGATACTCGATGACATCGATTATTGCAGGGTTTGGGATAACCGGTCTTGCCGCAGGGTTTGCCGCAAAAGAAACTATTGCGAATATATTCGGCGCAATAGCGATTTTGTCGGATAAATCCTTCAAATTGGGCGATTATATAAGCATTAACGGAACAGAAGGAACTGTTGAAGATATAAATATGCGTTCAACAAAAATAAGAAGTTTAGATAATTCAATCGTAATATTCCCCAACAGTCTGGCTGCAAATTCCGTTATTAAAAACATTTCCCAAATTAAAAAACGCCGTATCATTGAAACTGTCGGAATTACGTATGACACTAAACAAATTCGCCGCGCCGTTTCAATTATTGAGGAAATTTTTGCAAGTAATCCCGAAGTTACAAAAGACTGCTGTGTATTTGTCGAAAGGCTTGCGGAAAGTTCAATTAACATCAAAATGAACGCTGCCGTTAAAACAAACGATTATGTAAAATACTCAAAAATCAAAGAACAAATTTTGATTGAGATTGTTGAAAAATTCAGAAAAGAAAAAATAGAACTGGCGTTCCCGACACAAACGCTGCATGTGAATAAAATATGAACATAAAACTGATTGCAGCCGGCAAAATTAAAGAAAAATTTTTGCAAGACGGGATTAACGAATTTTTAAAACGGATGCACCCCTACGCAAGTGTTGAAATTATTGAACTGCCGGCGCTCAGAACTCTTGAGGCGGAAGCGCGGAAAATTCTTTCACTGATTAAGCCGGCGTCTTTTGTTGTAACGCTTGAAGTTAACGGCAAAATGTTTTCATCGGAAGAATTTGCGGCAAAAATTGAAGAAATTGCCAACAGCGGAATAAGTGAAATGATTTTTATAATAGGTTCTTCCTGCGGGATTGCGGCAAGTGTTTCGCAGCGGGCGGATTTAAAAATGAGCATGTCCAAAATGACCTTTCTGCATCAGTTTGCGCGGCTTATACTTGTTGAGCAGATTTACCGCGCGTTCAAAATAATAAGCAGGGAAACATACCATAAATAGCGGCAAATAGTTTTTAGGGCATGTCGACATTAAATATAAAAGCATCCCGCTGAACGACCATCCTGTCATGCTGAACTTGTTTCCACAACTGTCCCGTTAAAATTTTCAAGTGGATAAAGCGTCATTCCGGGCTTGGAATCTATCAATTTCAATTAAACTGATAGACCCTGAATCAAGTTCAGGGTGACGTGGAGATTGTTGAATGTTTTTTACTAATAATTATGAGTTTAAAAATGAGAGATTACGGAC
>JAISCP010000096.1 GCA_031265495.1 Heliobacteriaceae bacterium
TGTTTTTTTTGGGATTGGTTGGTCGCGTGCTGTTCATGTTTAGACCTTTTACTAGTTAAAAAAATTTGGGGAAAGCATTGAAAGGAGCCATTTGAAAGCCCCCCCCCCCCCCCCCGAAAGTGGCACTACATCTGCATTACAACCATCTTTGAACGTTTCTCTCATAACCATTCCTCCTTTTTCAATTATCACAGCATAATTATACAGCACTTAGTTAAATCTTGTCAAATGTAAAGTAAATACTGGGGGTTAGAGACTGGCAATAAGGTGGGAAAATTCTCACCCTGCTAAATATGTGAATAAGGAAAGAGCCACATATGTCATGAGATTGATAACTTTGGATTGACACAATTCAAGATGATTCAGATATATTACTAAGAAAGAGATTGCAAGAATTACCCGGTGAGGCTCTGGAAGATTTGAGTATTGAGGTGGACGGACTCCGCGCGATAACCTAACATCCTTGGCAGCTTCCGCCGGACAAACGGCATTAAAACTTTGGCAGTGTTCATTTTACATTGTTTCGTCATTGCGAGGAGGGCGTCAGCCCGACGCGGCAATCCAGTAAATTCGACGGTTTTGACTGGATTTTCCTCTCACAAAACGATACTTAATCGTTTTGTTCGGCACAGTGCTGCGCTCGCAATGACAGAGCAATGCAAAATGAACACACTCAAAACTTTTGGGGGGTGTCTTTTTTATTTTATCAGTGTATACTTTTCCTGATGTTTATAGTACGATTTCCACGAAAAAGGTAAAAGCTATGTAAGGTTTATCGGAGAATTTTTTTTATGACTGTTTTGAAGATTGAGAAGTTAGCGCATAACCGTTTTTTGCCGGAGTATAAGACAGAAGGCGCAGCAGGAATGGACTTGTGTGCGGCTGTGGAACAGCCTGTTGTTTTAGAACCGCTGGAAAGAGCGCTTATACCGACAGGTATTAAAATAGAACTTGAACATGGTTACGAAGCGCAGGTACGGCCTCGTTCCGGGCTTTCGATTAAGCATGGAATTACGCTTATCAACTGTGTGGGCACAATTGACGAAGATTACAGAGGGGAAGTTTGTATTCCGGTTGTGAACCTCTCAAATGAAACTTACACAATCATGCCGGACGAACGGATTGCACAGATGATTATCGCGCGTGTTGAGCAGGCGCAAATTGAGGTTTGCGCGGAGTTAACCGAAACCTGCCGCGGCACGGGCGGCTTTGGTTCTACCGGCAAAAAATAGAGAGTGTTCATTTTCTATTGCTTTGTCATTGCGAGCGAAGCGAAGCAATCCAGTCAAAACCGTTGAATTTACTGGATTGCCGCGTCGGGCTGACACCCTCCTCGCAATGACGAAACAATGTAAAATAAACACTGCCCAAAAAATAAGCAAAATCAGGAAAATCCGGTAATTTCATAAGGTAATAATTATGGTAATAATATACAATTTTACATAAACATTCAGCAACCTGCGCGTCATGCTGAACTTGTTTCAGCATCTGGCCGTCTGTACGGGGAAGTAAAGCTTACAGAAACCGGATATTTTTTATCGGTGGCCAGATCCTGAAATAAATTCAGGGTGACGTGACGGTTATGGTGTGAATTTATTTATATTTACAATCCGTTACATTCATTAAAGTTTTTCAGCATTTAGTCCGATATATAAATTACAAAGGAGAAAAATATGCTGAAAAAGATTGTAACACCTTCGTGTAATGTATGCGACAGTGTGGAATTCATATTAAGAGGAGCACAAAAGCGCCGTTCAATGGCGCTGGCGTCTGCGAAAATGATTAATGCAGACGCGGGTATTCAGGCAAGACTGCAGGCAGTCAAGTAATGTCTGTTGATAATTAGAGAGTGTTAAAAAAAGACCGGCTTGCCGGTCTTTTTAATACGTAGCTTCTCCTAAAATAAACTCCGCTTGAAAATGCTTCTTCTCCTGTTTGACAGTCACTTTTGTTTTCTCGCTGAAAAGTTCATTAATTTCCTCAAAAAAACGCCGGAGTTTTGCTTCATTTGCAGGCGCTTTTGCGGCGCCTATTTCAGTCTTAATATATTTTCCGTCAGATTTAACCCAAAAAATATCTCCGAATCTGTTTCGTAAAAACAATCTCATTTCTATGGTATCACCGGACTTGGAAAACAATTTCATAATATTATCCGGTTTATAAAACAATCCGATATGTATATCCTGTTTCTCAAGCTTCCTCATAAGCTCTGCTTGCGGCGCTTCGGCGCCAAAAAGATCCCGGGCGAGCTTTTCTTCTATCTTGGATTCTTCGCAAAGCTCTCCGGTCCGCCTCTCCATTTGCCGCTGCTCGGAAAGTTTGGCTCTGTCAATTTGGTACACCCCTTTAAAACTATATGAATTTAATGTTTGAATTTTCATAATATTTCTTTCCTGAGTTATAAAACTTCTGAAAAAAAAAATTTGCTATGGTTTTATAAGAAACTTTATTGCCTTGCCTTCAATGTGCCGCTGCATAGCGTATTCAATATCTTTAAGACCCAGAACGCCCGTAATCAGCTTCTCAACCTCAACTTCTCCCGATGCAATGTAATCCAGCGCCTTCCTGAAATACTCCGGCGTGTGATGAAAAACGCTCATTATTTTTATATCGCCGTAGTGCATTTTTGTAGTATCAAGCGTTACGGCGGAACCCGACTTGCAGCCTCCAAAAAAATGCACTGTACCGCCCGGGCGTACAAGAGAAAAAACCTGTTCCCAGATTTCCGGCAGTCCCACACATTCGACTGCAACATCCAACCCTCTGCCTTCTTCGGAAAAATCGCGAAATATCATTTCAGGGTTGGGGTATTTATTCAAATTGATAATCTCGTCAGCCTGCGCAAACTCCCGCGCCATTTCAAGCTTCAAAGGATTTCTGCCGGCGGCGATTACTCTTGCTCCTTTAAGCTTTGCCAGCCGCGCGAACATCAGCCCGATAGGGCCTATACCGATAATTCCGACACTCTGGCCGGCTTTAATACCGGTTCTTTCCACTCCGTGAACAACATTGGCCAGAGGCTCGCAGAAAGCCGCCTTATCAAAACTTAAACCGTCCGGTAAAATAAGCATATTTTTTTCAACAATCCGTGCCGGAACAGTTATGTACTCCGCATAAGCGCCGTTCAGCAGGTCTAAGTTTTCGCACAGGTTATACTCGCCGCGTTCACAGTAAAAACATTTTGAACAAGGCGCGGAATTAGCCGCTACAACTCTGTCACCGGGTTTAAAATTTTTAACATCTTTTCCGACCCTGTCAACAATCCCCGCGAATTCATGCCCGAAACCCGACGGAATATTCTTAATCAATAACGGATGTCCGCGCCGGTAGGTTTTAACGTCAGTCCCGCAGGTAAGCGCTGCTTCAACTTTCACAACAACCTCACCGGCTTGGGGAGGCTTAATAATTACTTCTTCATATTTTATGTTTTGAGGTCCGTAATATTGTATTGCCCGGCTTTTCACAGTTTATCGCAGCTCCTTTATCGGGTGATTTACTATTTTAATATACGCCTTAAAAACTTTATTTGCAATTGCGTCTTTAAACGCCTGATTTATATCTTCAAAATCATAAACTTCAGAAAGATTTTTGACATTTACCTTACCTGAGGCAAGCAGGTTCAGCGAAGTTTTCAAGTCTTCGGGCGCAGGCGAATAGCTTCCCGTAACAGTTAATTCGCGATAATAAATCTCATTGTTTACATAACCGGAATTTTTCGGCGTACTTGAAAAAACAATTATTTTTCCGCCGTCACGTACAGATTTTAACGCTGTTTCAATTGCCGCGTCCGCGCCGGAAGTCATGAAAACCGCATCGTACGGAGAGAGTTCAGCATGCGGGGTAAAGGTTTCACCCGGCTCGGAATTCCAAATATTTTCTAAAATATCCATTCTTTCCCGCTTTAAATCAAAACCGGCAGCCTTAACTCCGAACGCATTCAGCGCCTGCGCCATGATGTTGCCTATTGAGCCTAAGCCTATTACGAGTGCGCTTGAGCCTTCAGGCAGACAGGTGCGTCTTATTGCCCTTACGCAGCAGCCTAAAGGCTCGTAAAACGCCGCTTCTTCATCAGAAAGATTTTCAGGCTTTTTGTAAGCTACATTTTTTAAGTGTTCATCTGATAAATAAATATATTCACTGAACCCGCCGGGTTCAATATTGGTATTTTTAAACTGTAAACACATAGATTCATTACCGTTTTTGCAGAAAGAACACTTTCCGCACGGCACATGGTGCGATGATAAAATTACATCGCCGGTTTTAAAGTCCGTAACAGAATCGATTTCCGTAATTCTTGCAACAATTTCATGACCCGGAACCGTTCCGTCAGGGGAAAGTTTATGCACAAACTTAACAATATCAGAGCCGCACAGTCCGCAGCCCAGAACCTGCGCAATTGCGCCCTTCCGGTTGTTCAGAGTTAAAGAGGGGGCTTCGTTAATAATTATACTGTCATTTTGAATTTCGGCAATTTTCATACTGTAATTTTAGCATGAAAACATTCAATCATTGATAGCTTGACATCATGAGGAAACTTGTAATTACCGGGATTTGTCAAATAAGCCGACATATTTAATATATATTTATTGAATATATTGACAAGAAATATTAAGTGTTTTATGATTAGATATAGTTAAATACTTTGCAATGAAAG
>JAISCP010000011.1 GCA_031265495.1 Heliobacteriaceae bacterium
CCTTGCGAGATTCAACAGAAAAACAAAGCGATATTCAAAATCTTTTGAAATGCTACATATTACTTTGAATTTATTTATCAATCAACATCTATTAGCAATGCAAAGTTAACAATGCCCCTCACACGGGGGCGTGGGTTGAAACCCTTTAAGAAAATCGGCTGTAAAACCTGAACAACGTCGCCCCTCACACGGGGGCGTGGGTTGAAACGTTTACAATGTTTTCCAGCGCGTTTAAATTTTCGTCGCCCCTCACACGGGGGCGTGGGTTGAAACTTCGTATTTTTTTGCCTCGCTAATATTCGTGAGTCGCCCCTCACACGGGGGCGTGGGTTGAAACTCGAATACGCGTTTTAACCCGTAAGACGGAGCGTCGCCCCTCACACAGGGGCGTAGGTTGAAACCCGTACTTTTTTTGTGTTATACTAATAATAAATTGGTCGTCCCTTATGCAGGGGCGTGGGTTGAAACCAACCACTTCATGTCAATCCTTCCTCAAATAACGTCGCCCCTTACGTAGGGGCGTGGATTGAAACCATGCAAGTCTTTGGTAAGCGGCGCGTGGGTTGAAACAGGCGCGCCGTGGAGAGATTTACCAAAAGAATACGGGGCTGGGCAACAACTCACAAAAGGTTTATCCGTTGGGACAGGAAGATTATGGCGCTCTTTCTGTTCACTTAATCACTAATAAAACCCTCATCCGCCCTACGGTCACCTTCTCCGAGAAGGGATTAAACCTTTCAACCCTTCAACTAAAAAGCCATACCTCAATCCGCTTTACGGCTGCCAAATCTTATTCAAATCAATATTCAATGCCGCACAAATATTTATAACTATTACAATACTGGGGTTAACCGTACTCTTTTCAATCATATTGAGGTATTTTTGCGTTATGCCCGCTGCAAGCGCCAATTTTTCCTGCGAAAACCTTTTACGCAGTCTCTCAATACGAATATTTTCCGCCACCTTCCCAAGAATGAATTCTTTCTCCATGTTAATATTTTATATTATATTTACAAAAAATATTATCCATGATATTATATAAATAATGAAATATATTACTTTATCAGGAAAGGGGGTTGCCTTATGAAAAAAGCTTTTACTCTGGCGGAGGTGTTAATTACTCTGACAGTAATAGGAATAGTAGCAGCGCTGACCATGCCGGGACTGGTTCAAAATTATCGAAAAAAAGTTTGGGTTACACAGTTACAAAAAACTGTAAACGTATGGGAAAACGGTATGAAACTAATAATGGCAACGGATGGTGTTAACAGATTAAGCGACACGGAATTTGCAGCAGCCTATTTCGATAATTATTATAGCAGCAACGCCCTTGATATTTTAAAAGAATATTTTAATATAACTAAAACTATCGTAGATGTATATACTCAAGAACATTATTTTTATACTTTAGCAGGTGTTGATGATGCTACCGGGACACAGAGCAGTTCCGGTCTTAATACATTTTATACATCTGACGGCGCACAGTTCGGGTATCATTTGCGTGCTGCAAGCGGAACCCAGCCAATAGGTATACTAACCATTGATGTTAACGGAAACCAAAAACCAAATACGTTTGGCAGAGATGCGTTTTGGTTCTTTATAGACGACAGAACAGGCGGATTAATACCTTTCGGTTCAAAACGCTCCGAAGAAATAGATGCCAGTAATGTTACAAGTTTGTTATACACATCAGACGGAGTAAATACTTATTGGAACAAAAATGCTCAAGCTTCCGGTATTTGCAGTAAAACCGGCTATGGCAATACCTGTGCCGCACGGATTATTGATGACGGTTGGAAAATGGACTACTAACTCTTTACAAATTTTGTTTTCCGTGTATAATAAAAGCATGATGAATTTAAGACGACGTACAATAAGTGAACAGGAAGGCTTGTTTTAGCTTATTTTCGTCGTGAAAAATAATTATGAACAAGACTTTCAAAGAGTCTTGTTTTTTTGTTAATGACAAATTCAGCATGGCAAAAGTGTTAACAAAAGTAAATAAAACCGGCCAAACAAAGCAAATAAAAATTTTTACGGCGCTTAAAGAATAGAAAGGAAATAACTATGACTAAAAATTTACGACGAATCATTAAGGCGAACGCCCCTATCGTCAAATTAATGAACTTAATTTGGGGCTTGTGATTTAGTGATTTGCGGCGCCGCGCCGCAGGAAAGTAAAGGATAAAATGATTCCCGCAATAACAAGCAAAATATACTCAACATTAGGCAGCGACAGTTCGCTCATACCCCTCGCAATAAAAGACGTAGCAAACAGCTTAGGCATGACCGCAGGTTCCTGTATTACCGGAAGCAAATTAGAAGGCAAAGACCGGTTTATTGATGAATTCGGCGCCGGCGCAATCTGGCTTTTGGGTGTTCCGGTCTGCAAGAAAGTATTAGACCTGATACTATTTAAGCCGCTCGGGCTTGACCCCAAAATTGATATAAGAAACTTCAAAAATAAAGACATTCTGAAAACAGCCGTAGAAAAAGCTCCCGAGCATCTTCAGAAAGGTTTCAAAAAGGCTGTTTCCAAAGAAAAACTGGTTAAAAGCCTGAATATAGGCAAATTCGGTATAGCAACCGCACTTACAATTTTATCTTACAATGTTCTGACGAATTTCAGACACAAACACACCAGAGAATCCGCAAAAAAGCAGGCGCTTGCGGAATATCAAAACAGAACAAATATTAACGATTTTATGGCGCCCGCACACTCTATGGAAACGTTTTTCAAGGGAGGGAAGCCGAGTTTTACGGGTTTGCAGGACTTTATGTTCAACGCCGTAAAAAACACGATGGTTGTAGATGCGGCAATCACCGGTCAAAGACTCGGCAAGTCCGAAACTCCGCAGGAGCTTATGGGTTATACAATAAAAGAAGGCGGTTTCTGGCTTTTTATGTATCTTATTCAGAAGCCGGTCAGACAGTACTTTGAGAAAAAAGCCGAAGCAAAACACGGAAAATCCATTACACTTGACTCAAAAGTAATTGAAAGTACGGAGCTTAAAAACTATTTCAAAAACCCAAATATTAAGGAGCAGTTGAAACTATTTTCCGGGTTAGATACAGACGTTAAAATGTATAACTTTATACATGAAGCTCCCGGTAACATTGTTGTGGAAATGGCAAAAAAATCAGGAATAATAAAAGTTATAGAAAAAGGGGAAGGCAAAGGCAAAATTGACACAAGAGCCTACATTGACCTGAAAGAGGTTAAGGGGGTTAAAGACTCTCTGGCTAAGTTATACGAGCAGTATTCGGGTGAAATGTCGAAAGGAGTTAAGCCTGAAGAATTTTTCGCACAGGTGCGGAAACTCAAGAGAACGGCAGCCTTAAAAAATATCGGCGCAAGCATAGCGGCTTTGGGGATATTAGTTCCGGGAATTATGGTTGCGATAAGATACCTGAAAAAAGGCAACAAAGATTTTCAGATAAAAAAACAGGCTGAAAAGGAATTAGCGCTGCAAGGAAAGATTTAGAGAGATTGGGGGGTGTACAGGTCAAGCAATTAGCAGGGTGGGAAATTACCCTCTCTCAAGGGAGAGTGTCAATTTTTCATTGATATGTCATTGCGAGCGTAGCGAAGCAATCCAGTCAAAAACGTTGAATTTATTGAATTGCTTCGTCCTCATTACATTCGTCCTCGCAATGACGAATAAATGAGAAGTTAACACTGCCCCCTCACTCCAAACACTAAGCTCAACCTGCGGTTTTGCTAAGTGTTTGTACTCTCTCCCGTAGGGAGAGAGCAATAATATGTTATCACTCTCCTTAGGGTATTTTACCGGATTGCCGCATCGGGCTTATGCGCTGTAATGACATATCAATGCAAAAGCGTATCCTCCCGCTGCGTAAACCCGATGTCTAATAATTCATTTCCCAGCCGTCTTCGATAATCTTCTTTGCACATTCCCAGCCTTGATTAGTTGTTACACACGGAGCGCCGTCTGTTCCATTGCAGTGCCATGCCTCAAGTTTATTACCGGCATAAGCAAATCTGAATACATCACGGCCATATTGGTTGGGAGGCTTTGTGCCGTTAACATCAACTACAAAGTCAATAAGTTTCCCCAAGTTATCACCGGTGGGGCTTAACATACCTATTATAGAACCATCATTCAGGAAAAAATAATAATTGCCGCTACTTCCAAATGTAGGAGGACCATTAGGCTTTTCGCCATTCAGCGCTTTATAATCACTAAACTTGCAGTCGTTATCGTCTGATGTGCAGGATTTTATAACATTAAAATGTTTTCTTATATGCCCATCAACCGTAGAAATTCCTCTATCTGAATAAAATTGAGTATCACTTAGGTTATCCTCACCTTCATCAGCTTTTATCATATCAAGGCCGTTAGCTAAGACATTGTATGTCTTTCTTAACTGCATTACCCAAACTTTCTTTTGATAATTTCCAATGAGTGCCGGCATGGTCAATGCTGCCACAATTCCGATTACGGCAAGTGTTATCAATACCTCTGCCAGTGTAAATCCTTTTTTATATAACATTTTCATCTCCCTCATGTTGCATAAAATAACATCTATAATTGTTATTATAACATCTATATATTTAAAAGTCAACTTTTTAGTTTTGCATGTGTAAAATAAATTGTATGATTAAGAACAGACTATCAGAAATAATGGGCATTAAAAGAATGAACAGGGCAGAACTTTCGCGTTTGTCCGGCATAAGCAGCAATCAACTTAACAAAATTTATTACGACAAAACCAAAGGCGTTGATTTTAAAACCTTAGATAAACTCTGCTGGGCATTAGACTGCAGTACTCAAGACTTATTCCGATACATTCCGGACAGGTAGTCCGCAGCTGTAAAACCCGTTGACCAGCAGTTCTGGAGGTTAAAGCCGCCGCAAAAACCGTCAATATCAAGGACTTCCCCGCAAAAACAAATGCCTTTTACAAGCTTTGACTCGAGCGTTTTCGGGTTAACCTCACTGAGCGCAACCCCGCCGCAGGTAACAACTTCCCCGCCTTTTGAGGCGCCCGTAACCGTTATTTCAAAATTCCGCAGTCTGCGTAAAATCTCATCACGGGTTTTGCCGTCTGTTTTATGGCATTTTTCATCGGACAGCCCGCCCAAAATATAAACCGCTAAAGATTTCGGAACCAATTCTGACAAAAGATTTTTTAAAGACTTGTGCGGATTGTCGTTCAGCATCGCCTGCAAATCAACCTCCCCGACAAAATCCAAACTTATACGATAAGGAAAATCCGCCCTTGCATTGATTGAAGAAATTTTATACGCCAGCGGCCCGGAAATCCCCCCGTGCGTAAACAGTAAATTTTCGCCGTTAACCTGAATACTCACTCCGGCAAGCGCTTTGAAATTTTCCTTTGTCTTTAATCCGGTTAAAGCGGGTTTCGGCTCAACGACCGTATGCCCCAAGCTCCTTACTATATCGTAAGAAGAATGGCCGCCTGACGCAATTACTATTTTGTCAAAGCTGTAATTTTTTTTGTCTGTTACAACCTCAAACCCCTCATTTAAAACATTTATCCCGAGAACTTTTTCTTTCACAAATCTGCATTTTTTAAGCGCATTTAAAAACTTTTCCCGCACATCCTTTGCACTGTTTGAAACCGGAAAAATTCTGTTATCGGGCTGAGTGTAAGTTTCCACGCCGAGCTGTTTAAAAAATTCCAATGTATCGGCAGCCGCAAACTTTGAAAAAACGGAATAGAGGAACTTTTCTCCGCGCGGATAGAATTTAGCCAGCTCCTTAAAGTCGTACTGCGCATAAGCGAGGTTACAGCGTCCGCCGCCTGTGGCAAGCAGTGTTTTCAGCGGCTCCGACGGGTCAAACAGGGTTACGCCGAATACGTTTTGCAGATAGTACGCCGCCATGCACCCGGCAGGGCCCGCGCCGATAACAGCCGGTTTATTCAATTCTGGTACCATACAAAAATACCATTTCAGGGTCTTCCAGAGATTCGTGCAAAGCCATAACAGACTTATTCAAGACCGGATGGATATAATCCGGGATTAATTCCAGAAGCGGCACAAGGTTAAAAGCCCGTAAGTGCAAAAATTTATGCGGGATGGTAATATTTTCGTCATTAATAATATCCCTGTTATAAAATAATATATCTATATCAATTGTTCTGTCCGAATAACCGCCTTTTTTTTTCTTGCTCCTGCCGAGCTGCTGTTCAATCCTTTCGCACTCTGAAAGCAGTTTCTGAGGCGTCAGGCTTGTTTTAACTTCAACCACAGCATTTACAAACCAGGTTGTTGATTCCATATCCCAAGGCTCGGTTTCGTAAAACGCCGAAGTTCTCACCAGCGTAATCCCTTCAGCTTCCCCCAGCAGTCTGGTAGCCTGCTGGATATAACCTATTCTGTCCCCTAAATTTGAGCCTAAACTTAAATAAACAATTGCCATAAAACCATTTTATAGATTTTTTACAGAGTTGTCAAGGCAGTTGTTAGTAAATTTCGGGGTATAGATATTAAAGAGGGTTGCCGGTCTGATTTTATCATCGGACTAAATTCAAGATGACGCGGCGGTTGTTGAATGTTGATGTAAATTTGTATACTATTACCAAAATTATTTGTGGTAAAATAGATTAAAAGTGAGAAATTAAAAGTGAAAAATCCGGTAATAGTAAAATATCCCTATTTAACACAGGATGTAGAAATTTACGAGCGGGAGAACGGGCATAAAATAGTTCTTGCGCATAAAGAAGGCGAATTAGCCAACGTAAGCACATGGGTTAAAACCGGTTCTATCAATGAAGATGATACCAATAACGGGATTTCACACTTTCTTGAACACCTGATGTTCAAGGGTACGCATAAACACCCGGCAGGCGAATTTGATAAAATATTGGAAGCCAAAGGCGCAATCGTAAATGCCGCAACATGGAAAGATTATACATTTTATTATGTAACGCTGCCTAAAGCGCATTTGTTTGAGTGCATTGAGCTTCATGCGAATATGATGCTGGACCCGGTTTTACCCGAAGAAGAAATCGGCGCGCAATTTGATTTAAATGACGCGGCAGTTTCCGATAAACGCGAGCGGCATGTTGTTATTGAAGAAATCCGAATGCGTAAAGACCAGCCATGGACAAAAGTTTACAATGCCTGCAACCTTAACATGTATAACAAACACCCTTACAAACGCGACGTAATAGGTACGCCGGAAATAATCTCCAAAGTTACGCGCAGACAAATTGTTGA
This sequence comes from Heliobacteriaceae bacterium, assembly GCA_031265495.1. Classification (GTDB taxonomy): domain Bacteria; phylum Cyanobacteriota; class Vampirovibrionia; order Gastranaerophilales; family Gastranaerophilaceae; genus UBA947. Next base: position 7,211 of record JAISCP010000011.1, read on the forward strand.
TTATTACGAGACTTTCTATTCACCCCAAAATATGACAACTATTATCGCAGGTGATTTTGACAAGGAAGCGGTTCTTAAAAAAGTTGAAGCTGAATTTGATTTTCACGGCCGTACCGGAAAACCGGCCGTATCGTTTGAAACTGACGAGCCGCCCGCGCAGACAATTTACGTTGAAAATACCGCGAATGTGAACACGTCCTATCTTATGACCGGCTGGCTCGGACCGAAAGCATGTGATTTAAAAGCGGAGATTTGTCTTGATTTAATTAACATAATCTTCGGACGCAGCACAAGCTCCAGGCTTTACCAGAACTTAATCGAAAAGCAGGCTGAACCGGTTTTTAATATGATAAGCTCTGAAAATTATCCGTTCAGGGACGGCGGTAACTTCTTTATTCAGGCTAACTTTAAACCCGAAAAAAAAGAAATCGCTCTTAACCTGATTAAAAAAGAGATTTCAGACCTGCCGGACGTAAAAATTTCCGCAGAAGAGCTTGAAAAAGCAAAGAAAAAAGCGCTTTCCGGCTTTGCATGCTCCGCCGAAACAGTTTCCGAAATCGGCGAAACAATCGGGCACTACATGACTGTCTGCGAAAATTTGAAACTTATTGAAAATTATACGGAAGAAGTTAACGAAATTACCGTAAATGATTTGGAAGAAACAATTAGAAAGTATCTGAATATAAGCAATGCGGTGTTTTCAATATTGAATCCTGAGGGGTAAAAAATTATGGTGATGAACTTAATTAGTGAATTGGACGTTGTAAAAGAAAAATGCGCGCAGTGCCGGGCATGTGATTTATGCAAAACCCGTACACAGACTGTTTTTTCAAGCGGCGTTCCCAACCATAAACTTATGCTGATAGGCGAAGCTCCGGGTTTTTATGAAGATAAACAAGGCGAGCCGTTTGTGGGCAAGGCCGGACAGCTTTTGGACAGAATTTTTGCATCAACGGGGCTTTCCCGTCAAAAAGATGTCTATATCTGCAACACAATAAAATGCCGGCCGCCTGATAACCGCGACCCGCTGCCCGAAGAAAAAGCCGCCTGCCGTGAATTTCTCAACGCCCAGCTGGAAATCCTGAAACCGCGTATAATTCTTTTATGCGGACGTGTTGCCGTGCAGTCCATGACCGACACGGGGCTTGGGATAACAAAACTTCGCGGGCAATGGTTTGACGGTCCGTACAATTCTAAAATGATGCCGATTTTTCACCCTTCATACCTGCTCAGAAACGACTCGCGGGAAAAAGGCAGCCCCAAATGGCTTATGTGGCAGGATATTCAGGAAATTAAAAAGGCGTACGATGCTTTATAAATTAGTGAATAGTTTTTAGTAAATAGTGAATAGGAAATTTAGATGTATAGCTAAATTAGTTGAAAGGTTGAGCTACCCTCCCCTTGAGGGGGCATTGTTAACTTTCTATTGCTTCGTCATTGCGAGGACGAATGAAATGAGGACGAAGCAATCCAGTAAATTCAACGTTTTTGACTGGATTTTCCTCTCACAAAATGATACTTAATCATTTTGTTCGGCACAGTGCTGCGCTCGCAATGACAGAGCAATGCAAAGTTAACACTCTCCCCTTGAGAGAGGGTCGAAATTCTGCAAGGAATTTCGGGGTGGGGTAGTTATAGAGGTATGACTTTTAGTTGAAAGGTTGAAAGGTTTACTGCCACGTCATCCTGAAATGTTGCAACCCCTGAAACGAGTTCAGGGCAGGCTCTCAATTTATTTCAGGATCTGCCGCAGACGCGTCATAACCATCACGTCACTCTGAACTTGTCTTGGATTATCGGCATAACAGAGAGGCATTGCCAATAAGTTCAAAGGAACAAAATATTGTAAAATTGTATATTACATTTTTTTTACGGAGGTAATTAACAATGTCGGTTTTTCATAATTTTGAAGAATTATTTTGAATTCATACAGAATAATCCAAAGAATTATCAGGATTTTTAATTTTAATTTTAAATTTTTAGAAAAAAAAACGCATTTCCCGAAATCCCCGAAACCCTTAGCTTTACTTAATCTTAATACACAAAGGGTTGACTGCGGGAATAATAAGAAGTTAATATTATGGAAGGTTAAGAAAAAGGGGGATAAAAGCATGCCAGATTTTAAACACATTCCGCTAAGCGGTAAAGAGTATACCAATGATGATATTAAAAAGCTTATTGAAGAATATAATGTCAAATTTATAGAATTGCAGTTCGTTGATATTAACGGTCAGGTCAAGAGCATGACTATTCCGTCCGTGCATGTTGACAAAGCGCTCGGAAATGAAATGATGCTTGACGGGTCGTCAATTAAAGGTTTCAGAAGTATTGAAACTTCGGATATGTGTTTTTATCCTGATAAAAACACTTTCCAAATTCTTCCGTGGAGAGAAAACAACGGCGTCAATTCGGCAAGGTTAATCTGTGATATTCACAATGCTGACGGCACTCCGTTTGAGGGCTGTCCCAGATGCAATCTTAAACGCGTTATGAAAGAGGCGGAAAAACTCGGTTTTTCCATGAACATGGGCCCGGAAGCCGAATTTTTTCTGTTTGCCAAAGATGAAAACGGCAAAATAACAACAACAACTCAGGACAGAGCCGGATATTACGATATCGGCCCGGACGATTTGGGTGAAGATGTTCGTGCGGATATTGTTTTAACGCTCCAGGAAATGGGGTTTGATATAGAAGCTTCCCACCATGAGGTTGCGGACGGGCAGCATGAAGTGGATTTCAAATATGCTGATATTCTTACGACTGCGGATAATGTTGCAACTTTCAGAATAGCGGTTAAGGCAATTGCGGCGGAATACAATCTGCACGCCACATTCATGCCGAAACCTATTTTCGGCATAAACGGTTCCGGCATGCACTGTAATGTATCGTTGTTTAAGGACGGCAAGAATGCTTTTTATGATAAAAAAGCGGAATACGAGCTGGCTGACATTGCGAAATATGCTATAGGCGGTATGCTGAAACATGTAAAAAGCATTACTGCGATTACCAATCCTACGGTAAACAGCTATAAGCGTCTGGTACCGGGCTATGAGGCGCCTGTTTATCTGGCGTGGTCTCTGGCGAACAGAAGCGCGCTTTTAAGAGTTCCGGCAAAACGCGGCAATGCGACAAGGGTGGAGCTTCGTTCGCCGGATCCTTCCTGTAATCCGTATTTGGCGTTCGCGGCAATATTAGAATCCTGTCTTGACGGAGTCAGAAACAAAATTGACCCGCCTGCTCCGGTGGAAAGCAATATTTACAAATTATCCACAAAAGAACGCAAAAAACAGCGGATAGATTCGCTTCCCGGAAGCCTTGCGGACGCATTGGAAGCGCTGGACAAATCCCTTGTGGCACGTGCGGCTCTGGGCGAACATATTTTTAAAGAGTTTACTTCTTCCAAAAAGAAAGAGTGGGACGCGTTCAGAACTTATGTTTCGCAGTGGGAAATTGACAAATATCTGGAAAGATATTAGATAATAACATCTTTCTGTCATGCTGAACAACCGGATTGACCTTCGGCGTTTCAGGGGTTGCAACATTTCAACTCTATTTCCTATTCACCTAGGGCGTGTCGACATTGAATATAAAAACATAATGCTGAGCGTCACGTCATCCTGAACGACCGGATTGACCTCCGGTGTTTCAGGATCTGTCCACCGATAAAAATATACAATCTCTGTAAGGTCTTTTTCCCTGTAAAGATGGACAGATGCCGGAACAAAATTGAGAAGATAGTGCGATTTACCAAGTGCCGGATCCTGAAACAAGTTCAGGATGACAGGATGGTTATGGTGTGATTTTACCAATTCCAATCACTTATTCACTGATATCAGGGTAACGAAAATTGAATTTTAATATCGACACGACCTAGAAACTAGTATTTTCAACCTTTCAACCAATTTAGCCATCCCTCTAAATTTCCTATTCCCTATTTACTATTAACTATTTACTAATTTTAATAATTCTACACAAAAGGCGCAATTTTATCTGTTTGTGTGTTTTTATATAAACAAGCTATGTTGAAAGTTAGTGCAATAAATATGAATAGTGTGAACAGGTTTGCCCCTGCACAGCCAAAACAACCCCGTTTTACCTCAGACAATATAAACGGAGTACAGGATGCTGTGCCGGATTACAGCGTAAACACTCCGATTTCATACCGGAAAACGGGCGAACTGAACCTTCCCTATGACATTAAGGCGCACTGCTATAAGCTTTCCAACGGGCAGCAGTTCGTAATCGTTCCGCAAGAAGGCGAAACCGTTCTTAAAACTTATGTCAATTCCGGTTCGATGAACGAGCCTGACAAAGTTCGCGGCATAAGCCACTATATTGAGCATAATCTGTTTAACGGTTCAAAAGGTCTTGAGGAAGGAGACTTTTTTAAAGCCGTAGACGGCATGGGAGCTGCAACTAACGCAAGTACAGGATTTGCGGAGACAAATTACTACATAAAATCAAATCTTCTGAACAACGACGACTTGGAAAACCAGTTAAAAATTCACGCCTCAATGCTGGAAACACCGCTGTTTCCGCCGGAAAAACTTAAAAAAGAAAAAGGGATTGTGAACTCCGAAATCAACATGATTTTATCGCGTCCGGAAAATCTTGCCATAAACAAAACACTCAAAAATCTTTATAATATCAAATCGACTTCCGTTGACCTGATTGGCGGAAGCGCCGATAACATAAATAACATAACCCGGGAAGATGTTGTAGAATATTATAATAATAATTACTATCCTGCAAACATGGTTACTGTAATTACAGGTGAAGTTACTCCCGAAGATACAATGAAACTTGTTTCAAAATACTTCAATTCCAAAAAGCAGCCGCCTGCCGCAGTCAGACACGAAGAATTAAAACCGCTTGAAAAAACCGTAAGAGAAGATATTATCTCGGATAAATCTACGGCAACGGACATTGTTCTGGGCTTCAACGGTCCTGCGAACAACAACTCAAAAGAACAAATTTACATGGACGCGTTGTCCGTATTTCTGACAGGTTCCACTGCCGCAAGACTTAACAATAAAACTAAACAGTTTAACACTTCCGCTAATATGTGCATGGAAAAACTGAGCACTCAACCCGCAGACAGCCGCGCTGTTATACTTGACGTCCGGACTACCGAAGAAAACAGTGAAAAAATCCTGAAAACCCTATTCAACGAAATTCAAAGAATTCAGGTTAACCCGCCTGACGAAAGCGAAATGCAGATTGTCAAAAAAAGCATGCTTAAAAATTTTTCAAAGATATTTGAAGATTCTTTCAGGACAAATAATATTATCGGAACTTCCCTGCTGGACGGCGATACAGAATCCCTGAATAATTTTGAACAAATTGTGAACTCTATGACCGCACAGGATTTAGCTGAAACCGCAAAAAAATATCTGGATTTAAACAAAACCGCAATCACAGTGCTTCACCCTGCAGCCGCAAATGAAAAAACCATAAGCGCAAATTACGGCAAAGCAATTGCTTTTACCGGAACCGACCCTAAAAAAGCGCTCAACATGGACAACATAACCCATTATGAACTGCCAAATAATATTCAGGTATCAACAAATGACATCCGCACAAGAAACTCCTTTATGCAAATATCCATGCTGTGCGATAAGCCGATAGCCGCCAAACCGGCAGCTTATTTTATTCTCAATAACTTACTAAATGAAGGTTCCGCGTTTAGCGACGAACAGACTCTTACCGGAGAACGGCTGAAAAACGGTATTACACAATATATCTCAAGCGGCAGCAGCAGGATTGATGCCAACGTCAGTTTTGACGCTAATGACACGGAAAAAGCTTTACAGCTGATAAAAGACGTTCTTCAATTTCCGCGTTTCAGCGATGATGCATTTACTCAGGCAAAAAATGACCTTAAAGAAGGTATTCTTATACAGGAAAAATCCGCATATATGAATCTGGATTGCGAACTTTTCAAAGGCCAGCTGCGAGGAATAAGCAATAAAGAAATTCTCGACAGTCTTAATACAGTAACAATGCAGGACGTCATTGATTTATACGGCAATATTACCGCAAATGCAAAAATGCATGTTGCCGTGTCTGCGCCTTTTTCCAAAAAACCGGAACTGGCAAACGTAATATTCCGCGAATTCGGCTCCTTTAAACCCGTAAAAAAATCGGCCTATTTCCTCAATCAAGCCTTTGTTCCGGTTAATGAAACTAAAGTTATAACCGAAGCTGACTGTAAAAATCAGGCTGAAATTGTTCAGGCATATAAATTTCAGATAAATGACAACATAAAAGATACAGTTACTCTTAGCTTGTTAAATACAATTCTCGGGCGCGGCGCATCTTCGCGGCTGTTTAATGATTTAAGAGAGCAGCAAAAACTGGCTTATCATGTTGGTTCCGATATTTCCTCGCAGGATGATTTCGGCGTTATAGAGCTTTCAATCGGAACAACTACGGAAAATGCCGAGACCGGCGAGATAAGTTATGACAACCTCCAAAAATCGCTTGAAGGCTTCAAAAAACATATCAATAAAATGGTTACCGAAAAAGTCAGCGAAGATGAACTGAAAGCAGCCAAATTAAAAATGAAGAATCATATTCTAAGTTCAAGCCAAACCGCATCGGATAAGGCATCTTCAATTATTTGCGGGCTTAAAACTCCTTACGGAATTTCATTTTCCAACCAAATGTTTGAAATGATTGATAAAATTACGGCAGATGATATTTATAACGCAGCAAATTATATTTTTGCCGGCAAGCCGACATATTCCATAGTTGCAACGGAAAATACCTTAAAGCAAAACAAAGAGTTTCTGGATAAGTTAAAAATTAGTGAATAGTTTTTAGTAAATAGTGAATAGGATTGCTTTATTGCTTTGTCATTACTTAACATGTACAGCAATGACGAGCCTTAAAATTTCAGGTAGAACCCAATGTAATGGGCGCCACGCTATGCCTGACCCTCTCCATACGGGAGAGGGTGCAAACACTTAGCAAAACCGCAGGTTGAGCTTAGTGTTTGGGGTGAGGGGGCGGTAAAGTTTGGCTTACGCCTCACCTGAACAACCACCTTGTCATGCTGAACGGCCGGATTGAACTCCGGTGTTTCAGCATCTGCACATGACAAATCACACCATAACCGCCGCGTCATCCTGAACTTGTTTCAGGATCTGACCAATGACAAATTATCACGAATAAATTTGCCAAAATGAAATTGGGATGAAGGTGTTATTTCATCATGTGCCGGATCCTGAAACAAGTTCAGGATGACGCGGCGGCGGCCAATGACACGTGCAGTTTCCTACTTACTAAACCCTCTAACCTCAGCTAATCGTACGATATTTGTAACAAATTGTAAAGAATATTCCCTAAATACTAAAGATTTTCGAAAATATTCCGTAAATACATCTAAGGAAACAATTCGAAAGGATAAAATCAAATGGGAATGGCAGCATCACAAGCAAGATTTTTGGGGCTTACGGCACGTAAGACCAATGTCGAATATGAAGGTCAGCAAATTAACCAGCAACGCACAGCTTTGGGTAACCAGTCCGCTAACTATTACAACCAAATGCTGGGAATGTCTGTTCCTAAACCGCCTTCTGTAAACAATTTTACTAAAACAGTTTATTCTTTTGAAGACGGTAGTTTGAAAAATACTATTACTTCATTGATTGCCAGACCCGGCGGAGAATACACAGTAAGCTATTTAAGAGAATGGCAGGATGACTTTGCTGCTGTTTCCGCAGCGCCGGCTTTGGTTACAAGAGTATCCCAAGCAGTTCCCAGCGGTATTGCCGGCACTCTGGCGACTGCTATCGTCAGCGGTACTGCTGCGAATATTACAGGTACTGACGGTACTATTATTGGTAGTATTAAAGTTACAAGTGGCACTGGCACTGCTAATGCTGCTACTGAAACAATGGTTAAGGGCGAAGGTGACGCAACAGCAGCAACTAGTGTCAGAACTATTATTAATAAAGACGGCTCAAAAGTTATCCTTAGCGGTTCTGCTGCCAATTCTGCCGTGACTATTGTTGATGTTAACGGTAATATTACTACCGGTACTCTGGCGGCTGCTATCACCACCGGTACTGCTGTGAATATCAAAGGTACTGACGGTACTACTGTTATTGGTACTATTAAAATTACAAATGGCACTTCCCCTGCTAATGCTGCTACTGAGACAATGATTAAGGGTGAAGGTGACGTAACAACAGCAACTAGTGTCAGAACTATCACTAATCAAGATGGTTCAAAAATTACCCTTAGCGGTTCTGCTAGTGGTTCTACGATAAATAGTGTTTCAGGCACGGCGTTTCAGATTGGTGCAGATATACTTAGAGTATTAGGAAGTGTTCCAAGCGCTGCCCATATTAAAGCAGATCCTTATTTGAGCTCGCTAAGTGCGGAACAGCTTGCTAAACTTATTGAACAAGAAAGACTTCAAATCGGTGTATTAAATTCAACATATGGTGAACCGGCAGCCGGATGGGTTGTAAGATACATAAAAAACAGCAACAGCGGAGCTTATGAACCTCAGTTTTATAACTTAGATGTACTTAATAATAAAAACACAACATACACCGAAAACGGACAATCACAGTCTAATATTCCTGCATACAAAATGGGAACGGCTAAAAAAACGGAAGAAATCAAAGGTATTGAGGCACGCCTTGAACAGGATGCTACAGGCAGAATTATTAACATTACAATGAACCCTAATCAGCCAAATGAAGTTAAGTATGCTTTGACTACAAATACCATAACAGATCAAGCGGCTTATGACGACGCAATGAACCAGTATGAATTTGATAAACATCAATATGACCAGACTATCCAAGAAGTAAACGCTAAGATTGAAATTATTCAGGTAGAAGACAGAAACCTTGAATTACGTTTGAAACAACTCGACACGGAACAAAACGCAATTTCAACCGAAATGGATGCAGTATCTAAAGTTATAGAGAAGAACGTAGAATCTACGTTCAAAACCTTCGGGTAGTCTGAGCCTATGGGCAATACATTGGGTAAACAACCGAAGTATCGCTATAAATAAAAATTTAATATGACAAGCACAACCTAAACA
>JAISCP010000131.1 GCA_031265495.1 Heliobacteriaceae bacterium
CCCTGCCAAATCAGCTGAAGGGTTGAGACATCCGCTCCCGGCATTGGTAACTTTTTATTGCTTTGTCATTGCGAGGACGAATGTAATGAGGACGAAGCACTCCAGTCAAAACCGTTGAATTTACTGGATTGCCGCGTCGGGCTGACGCCCACCTCGCAATGACGAAACAATGCAAAGTTAACAATGCCCCCTTTGAGGGAGGGTCGAAATCTCTGCGGCAGCAGGCGCGAGCGAAGCGAACGCATTTGCCGCAGATTTCGGGGTGGGGTAGGTATAGAGAGGGCTGGCTAAATTAGTTGAGAGGGTTGAATTCTCTCTCCCGCAGGGAGAGAGTAGAAACACTTAGCGAAACCATAGGTTGAGCTTAGTGTTTGGAGTGAGGGGGCAACAATAAAGCTTGACCGCCACCTCACCTGAATTTCTAAATTCACACTCCGTGCTCATTAAGAAATTCTTCCTCTCCTGTAAGGAGAGGAGCAGGCATAGCGTGGCACCCAAAAGACTGTGCTTTACCCGAGATTTATTCACCCTCGTTCGGGATACAGGCAGGCTCATTGCCTGTTCGCTTTGTAAACCGTTCAACTTTTCAACCCTATTTACTAAATACTATTTACTGACTACTACTCTGTAAATCCTCCTCCTATTTTGTAGTAGTAAGAACAGCTTATGCCTGTGCCGGACTTAGAACAATCCTGTTTTAATTCACCCATACTCAAGCCCTGTCCGAAAGGCTCCCGCCGGCCGTTATCAAATATGTTAATTCCAAAAATATCTTTTCCCCAAGTATTCGGAGGAATTATTCCGTTAATATCAAACATCATTATAAACGCGGGTTTTTTTGTTTCGTAAGAAGGTAAGTCTTTTATTCCCACAATCATGTTGTGTTCCGTAAAAAACAGGTCGTCAAAATAGTAAATCTGTCCTTTGTAAACCCGTGCGCCATTCATATATTTTGGTTTGTAGTGTTTTGAAACCGTCTTTTCGGTATTAATACGCAAGTACGGCTTAACAAGTTCAAGCAGCAGTTTTTCCCGTTCCTGCGGGTCAGAAGCATTCTCGAAATTTTCTGAGGTCTTATCCGTAATATGTGCGTTTATAACCTGAAACATATAATCCGCTTTGTTATATATTTCATTCCATTTGGAAATAAAATTAGCCTGTCTGGTGTTTTCAAAAGACAGCGGTAGAAAATACAAGATTAACCCCAAAACTATAAGTAATGCAACTGAATATTCAAGTTTCCAATTTTTATGCCATATCAATGTTCTTTTTCTCCTCAACCAGCTTATCATAAATCCATTCGGGAACAAAGTGCTTGCCCATAATTATTTGTCCGTTTATTAAGTTCGGAGCATGAAAATCCGAACCGCCGGTAACAATTAATCCGAGTTTTTCCGCTATGGATGAAAAGTATTCGACACATGCGGGAGAATGCTTTCTGTGGTACGCTTCAACCCCGCGCAGCCCGTAATTCATCAATTCTTTAATAAGATTTTCCGCAATATCAATATCATGCGGGTGCGCTACTACCGGAACTCCGCCGGCATCATAAATAATTTCAACAGCGTCAAAAGGAGTAACCGTTTTTCTGGGAATGTAAACCGGCGAGTTGTCATGAATATATTTTTCATAAGCCTCCATAACACTTCCCGTACCTCCGGCAGCCGTAATAGCTTTCGCAATATGAGGACGTCCGATACTGCCTCCCGGAGCCACCTGTTTGGTTATATCTTCATATTTTATTCTGATGCCCTCTTTTTTCGCCAGTAAATCAATAATTTCTTTTGTCTGCTCAATCCTTGCCAGCTGCTGGGTTTTCAGCAGTTCTTTGAAATCACTGTCCTGCGCATTCATAAAATAACCGAGAATATGAACTTCCTTGCCCAGATACAGGGTGTTAATCTCGACCCCTCTGATAATTTCCAATTTATTTTCTTTATCTTTCAGATATTCCGTTGCAACGTCATAAGCCATAACATTATCGTGGTCAGTGATTGCAATAGCTTCAAGCCCGGCTTCAAGCGCTAAATCCACAATCTTTTCCGGTGAATACACCCCGTCCGAATAATATGTATGAATATGTAAATCAACTTTCATTTTTTGTCCTTTTTCGTTTCAAAAATTTAACTTTAGCGGGCTTACAACGGTTTTACCCGTCTTATTTTAACAGCATACCCCGTATCGGGTTTGATTTCCACTTCAACGGCATTGGTTATCACGGAAGCGCCCGCCGCAACCTCATGGCGTTCGGGAAGCCCGGTAGTAAAACGGGACGATGATGTTTTGTAATCCATTCCGATAATCCCGTCCGCTGCCCCGCAAAATCCCGCGTCCGTTATATATGCCATGTTATTAATAATTGTTTCGTCCGCTGTTTGTACATGGGTGTGAGTTCCGAAAAACGCGCTTACTCCGAGTTCGCTGCAATGCCTTGCAAAACAAAGTTTTTCCGCCGTTGCTTCCGCATGAAAGTCAACAATCACAATCGGCGTAATCTCTTTCAAACGTTTAATTTCTTCAACCGCCCCCTGCCAAGGAGAATTAATCAGGTTCATAAACACCTGTCCCAGAATATTTATTACGGCTATTTTGACCCCGCCCGCTTCAAAAATTCCGCTTCCCGCGCCCGGAACTCCTTCGGGGTAATTAAAAGGACGTATAAGTTTATCCGCGCTGTCAATGTAGTTGAAAATATCTTTTTTATCCCAGATGTGGTTGCCGGAAGTCATACAATTAATTCCGTATCCAAGAAGTTCGTTATAATTTTTTTCGGTTAAACCAAACCCGTGTGAAGCGTTTTCAACATTGGCGATTACAAAATCAGGCCGCATCTTTTTATTTTGCGCAAGATAGTCACGGACAGCGAACCTTCCGGGCTTACCGACTAAATCACCAAAAAATAAAATTTTTATATCAGCGCTGCTCACTATCCACCACTACTTAGCTATTTCCGTTGTCCTGAATTCTCTTACAACAGTTACGCGGATTTGACCGGGATAATCCAGTTCATCCTCAATCCGTTTCGCAATATCGCGGGCAAGCTTCTGTGACGCTAAATCATCAAATTTTTCGGATTCAACGATAATCCTCACCTCGCGCCCTGCCTGTACGGCGAATGACTGTTTTATTCCTTCGTAACTGTTTACGATTTCTTCAATTTTATTCAAACGTTTTATATAAATTTCAAGCGTATCGCGTCTTGCGCCCGGACGTCCGGCTGAAATCGCATCGGCTACTTTAACCAGAACAGCTTCAACGGTGTTAGCCACAACATCGTCATGATGGGCTTCAATAGCATGAATTACCTCGGGACGCTCGCCGTAACGGTTTGCAATTTCAACGCCCAGCTGAATATGCGTACCTTCCTGAGTCTGGTCAACTGCCTTGCCTATATCATGAAGAAGTCCGGCGCGTTTTGCAACTTCCACATTCGCGCCAAGCTCCGCAGCAAGCATGCCGGCGATATGACCGACTTCCATCGAATGCTTCAGCACATTCTGGCCGTAGCTTGTCCGGTAATACAGTCTGCCCAGAGTCCTTATAAGCTCTCTGTTCAAACCCGTAACACCCATTTCCAGCGCGGCGTTTTCTCCTTCTTCAATAATTTTTATGTCGATTTCTTCGCCGGCTTTTTCAACCATTTCCTCAATCCTGACAGGGTGAATACGCCCGTCCGCAACGAGTTTTTCCAGCGCAAGCTTCGCAATTTCACGGCGTACAGGGTCAAAGCTCGACAACACAACCGCCTCAGGCGTATCGTCAATAATCAAATCCACTCCGGTCAAAGTTTCCAATGCACGAATATTACGTCCTTCGCGCCCGATTATGCGTCCTTTTATCTCATCGCCCGGAAGCGCAACCACTGATACCGTTGTTTCAACAACCTGTTCTATCATACAGCGCTGCATGGTTGCGGATAAAATTTCTTTTGATTTTTCCAGCGCGGACTCTTTAATTTTCGCTTCGTTTTCGCGGATAAGCAGCATTTGCTCCTGCGCCAAATCATTTTTCAGCTGTTCCAAAAGCATGGCTTTTGCTTCTTCGGCAGACATTCCCGCAATCCGCTCGAGTTCGGAGGTCTGCTTCCGAACAATTTCCGCAAGAGAATCCTCTTTTTCCAGCAGTTCTTCTAATTTTTTTTGAACCAGAATTTCTTTTTCCGTATATTCCTGAATTTTATTTTCAAGCATATCCTCGCGTTTTTCAAGTTTCTGCTCCTGTCTTGTCAGTTCCTGCCGGTGTTCTCTTTCTTCTTCGTTTAACTTTTCACGGTCGTCTTTAAGTTCGTCAATCGCCTTCATTCTTGTTTCATGAACCAGAATTTTTTCTTTTTCCTCCAGAACCAGACGGTCTTTATCAGCGCTTTGCAGCGCAGCTTTCAATTTATTTTGCTGCAATAACAGCACGGCAGCCATGATTATTATTACAATAACCGCTGCAATCAAAAAAATACCCATTGGTACCTTATCCTTTTCTATTTTTTTATATATACACAATGCCTGATACATATAGCCTATCAGGTTCTTTATAATTTATATAAATATCATTGCATATATTTTCAAAAATTTTACCTTGTTACATCTGTAACCATTTTATCATGTAAAACATATTTTGTATAGCAAATATTTAATTTTTGATACATTAGCGGATTATAGGACTTATATACATAGCCGATATAAAACATATTGTCATTCCGGGCTTGACCCGGAATCTATCCATTTCAATTAAACTGATAGACCCTGAAACAAGTTCAGGGTGACGTGGCTAATTAAGTATATAAATCCCCAAATTATCTTATTCAGCGTTGTATTTGTTAAACAAATGTTGCTGCCTGTCAGCAAAATTATTAGCTCGTCTGCCTTGCTTATAGTTTAGTATATTAAAGATTGTATTGAGTGATACTTTATCCGTTGTAATACTTTTTTTGTATTCTTCGGGAGTTTTACCGTTTTGGTACGCACCTATTGCAAACAAATGTCTTTCAGCGGCATTAATTTCCGCCGGTGTAACAAGGTTAAGAGCCTGTAAGTATTTGTTTTCGGAATGCTCTGCCGGACCTGCAACAGCATGAAATGCCTCTTCAGGAGTTAATTTTATATTTGAAACATATATATCGGGCGTTGTTCTGTCGTCCTGATAAGAGATAACTGTATTTTCATCACCTGTCCGCTTAATTTCCTCCAGTCGTTTCGCTATAACCTCAAGTTCTTCATCATTTTTGGCTGTATTTACAACATTTGTCAAAAATCCTCTGTCCAACCGTGCATTAAAGCTGTACAGGGAATTGAAATTAATTTTCATCTGTTTTACCTCTTTTGTCTCTTGTAATTGAATTAAACCGCTAAAAAATTTTTTTGACCGTTTGCTTAATAAAAATTAACTATTCATATAGTGAATAAGTGAATAGGAAAGAGGGAACAGGAAAGAGAAAACGGTTGAGCGGTTTACCCTCCCCTTGAGGGAGGGTCGAAATTTGCTTTAGCAAATTTCGGGGTGGGGTAGTTAAAGGAAACAAGGAACAACCATCCTGTCATCCTGAACTTATATTCTTTACATCCGGCCGTGCCGGTGTTACTATAAACTAAAAAAGGAGAGAAAAATGGAAATTAAAGTTTTAGAAAATGCTAATAATGTTCCATGCGAGGTTATTGTTGTAAGCATGTTTGAAGGCGAAAAAACTTCGCAGGAACTGGCCAATAAGTTCGCGCTGGAAAAAGACAACTTTGAAGGCAAATTCGGACAGACTTATCTTTTGCATACACTCGGACAAAGCTGTGCGGAAAAAATTCTCGTGCTGGGACTCGGAAAACGTGATGAGTTCTGCCCTGATAAGCTTCGTGAAGCAGCCGCTAAAGCAGTTAAAAAACTTATTTCAATCAAAGCAAAGAACGCGGTTTTCGATTTGGATGTTGAGGCGGGAAAACAAGCGGTAACAGGCGCATTAATAGGAAATTACGCTTTTGATAAATACAAAACCGAAAAAGCTGACAGATTAGACGAGGTTAGTTTCGCAAGATTTTCCCAAAATGATATTGACGAGGCAAAAATTTTCGGGGAAGCGCTTGAATTTGCAAGAAATATTGCGAACGAACCGGCACAATACGCAACTCCTTCCAAACTTGCCGAACTTGCGCAAAGCTTCAACGGACTTGAAACGAGAGTTTTTGAACGTGACGAAATTGAAGAAATGGGAATGAATGCATTTCTCGCGGTGGGCAGAGGAAGCTCCCAGCCGCCGAAATTCATTCACATGAAATATACCTGCGCAAATCCCCAAAAGAAAATCGCTGTTATCGGAAAAGGAATTTGTTTTGACAGCGGCGGGCTGGATATTAAGCCGGCGTCTTCAATGCTTACCATGAAAGACGACATGGCAGGCGCTGCATGTGTTTTAGGAGTTATGAGCGTGCTTTATAAATTAAATCCTCAGGCGGAAGTTCACGGGATAATCGCAGCATGCGAGAACATGCCGGGTGATAAAGCTTATAAGCCCGGAGACATTCTGACGGCAAAAAACGGTAAAACAATAGAAATTGATAACACGGACGCTGAAGGGCGTTTAACTCTGGCTGACGCATTGTGTTATGCAAACGAACTCGGAGCGGATGAGATTATTGACATTGCGACCCTGACCGGCGCATGCTGCGTGGCTTTGGGGTCAGCGGCAGCGGGGATTATGGGGAATGATGAAGAATTTATCCAACGCCTAATTGAAACCGCAGGAGAAAACGGCGAACGCCTCTGGCAATTACCTTTGTATAAAGAATACAAAGAAAGTCTGAAAAGCTCTGTTGCCGACATGAAAAACACGGGTTCGCGGTTTGGCGGCGCGTCGACTGCGGGTGTGTTTTTGCAGGAATTTATAAAAGACGTTAAGTGGGCGCACATTGACATTGCGGGAACGGCTTTTCTGGAGAAACCCGAAAAAGAATTCATTGCCGGCTCCACCGGCGCAGGAGTCAGAACACTGCTGGGATATATAGCGTTAGACAGGGAAGAGTGAACAGGAAAGAGGGAATAGTCCCATCCTGTCTTCTTAACCGCCTCGTAGTCCACCCTCTCCATACGAGAGAGGGTGCAAACATTTAGCGAAACCGAAGGTTGAGCTTAGTGTTTGGGGTGAGGGGGCAGGCTGAGCCTGCGAGCTATGCGAGCCGTAGTTTGACGGGTCAGAGTGGCACCCATAACATGTACTCTACCCAAGATTTATTCTGCTCTGCGCCACCTCACCTGAATTTCTAAACTCACATTGTTCGTTAAGAAATTCTTCCTCTCCCGTACGGAGAGGCATTCAACCTTTAAACCGTTCAACCATAATAACTTAGCCACCTTCTCCCGCCGCGTCACTCCCTTAACAACTTCCCTGTCACCCTGAATTCGTTTCAGGGTCTGCCAATGGTAAAATCACACCATACCCTATACAATCCGTTCAGGATGACAAAGAGGCTGTTCCCTCATTCCTGTTTACTAATTTTAGCTATCCCTCCGGCCCTCTATACCCCACCCCGAAATTCCTTGCAGGAATTTCGACCCTCCCTCAAGGGGAGGGTAGCTCAGCCTTTCAACCGTTCAACCCTTCAACCTTTCAACTAATTTAGCTATCCCTCCGGTCCTCTATACCTCTTAATTTCCTATTCACCTATTCACTCCTATTTACTATTTACTAACTCCTATTTACTAATTAAATATATTTTTTTGCGCATTCAAACATGGAGTTAACTAACGCCGCATTTGCATAAATATTCATTCCGCTTAATTCAAAAACCTGTTTCATCCGCTTTTCCCAAATGTTATATACGTCCTCTTTTGATAAATCCAACACCTGCGCAATCATCATCAGCTCCTTAAAATCAATCGGAACAGACAGGCTTCCCCGAAGCATGTCCACTATGTCAAGGCGCTTTTTGCGCGGGAAAGCTTTTAAGAAATTAACGGCAGTCATGCCTTTTTCCCTCATTGCCGACTTTAAAAATTCAACGGAATCCTCTATAATAACAGGTTCCTGCGGTATTTTATATTCTTCAAACTCCTCCGGTTCAATTTCCATAACAGCTGCTATGCGTTCCAGAGTCGTACTGCGCGTGGAAAAAGGTATTGCGTTATCCGTAAGATTGTAAACATAAGAAAGAGTAACCCCTATCATTTCTGCGAAATCCTTTTTATGAAGCGAATTTTTTTCAAGAAAACGGGCTACTTTCCGTGAACTCCTCTCTTGTATAATAGGTCTGTTAATTATCGATTTATTTTGGGCACACATAATTTTATCCTCATCATTAATCACAATCTAATAGCATTTTATCTTTTTGTTAAGCGAAAACCGGTTAAATCAACACGGTAATATTTATTTACGTTAAAATAAGAATATGAAATTAATCGTCGGACTTGGAAATATCGGGGATAAATATGTTTTCACACGGCATAACGCAGGTTTTATGGTTTTGGACATGCGGGCGGCGCAAAACGGCTTGAACTTTAAACGGGAAAGCAGGCTAAAAGGTTTTACGGCAAAATCGGGGCAGGATATTATGCTTGCAAAACCAACTGTTTTTATGAACTTATCCGGTGAAGCTGTCCGCTCATTAATTGACTATTATAAAATTGATATTGAAGATATTTTGATAATTCATGATGATTTGTCGCTGGATTTTGGCACAATACGATTTCGCGCCGACGGTTCGGACGGAGGGCATAACGGGATTAAATCCGTTATAAAACATCTCGGAACCAAAAATTTTGCCCGGCTCAAAATCGGCATCGGGCCGCAGCCTTCAATACCGTCGGAAACTTTTGTTCTGCAGAATTTTCCGAAAGAACAGCACAATGAGTTAAAAGCCGTATTGAAAAAATCCGTTGAAGCGTTAGAATTTTATTTGGCAAACGGAATGGAACAGGCACAAAATAAGTATAATTAGGAGGGTAAAATGTCGTTAAAATCGGCGCAGCAGTATGAAGACAATGAACAATATGAACAGGCTTATGAAGAATATAAAAAAATTTACGCAAAGACCCCGAAAAACCTGAGTGTTCTGGAACGGCTCGGGCATATTGCGGTTGTTCTTAAAGAAAAAAACGAAGCCGCCGGCTACTACTCCGAAATTCTGGAACTGGATGCTACAAATGTTATGGCTTACGAGCAGTTAATGGACATTTACGCGGATACTGACAGGTATAAATATTATGTTTGCCGGGCGAATTTGCATTCAGTCGAACAAAAAACGGAACATGCCGTAAGTGATTACAAAAAAGCGCTGGCTAACGCAAATGAAGAAGCGGAGATAATTCCCGCAAGATTTGTGCTTGCAGCTTTATATGAACAATTAGGGCAAAATACAAAAGCTATTGATGAGTACTTAAAAATTTTAGATTATGAAAATACGCACGAAGATGTCTATTTGAAACTTGCAAACTTATACACAAAAGAGAATATTGTTCACAGTGCGGTTGATGTTCTGGAGCGCGCAAGAGCAAACGGATTTGACACTGCAAACATCAGGGAAAGTTTAGCGCAATTGTATCTGCGTAGCGGCAGCTCTCAGGCTGCAATGGAGATTACGGACAACGAATTAACGAAAATCCGCGCAATGCTTGACAGCGGCAACGCCGCGCAGGCTTGGGAATTAATTCAATGTGCCGAAAAGCGGTATAAACATGACAAAGAATTTTTAGCGCTCAAAGCGCAGTACTATTACGAGAACAAAGAAAACGAAAAAGCGCTGGAAGCTGTTGCGGAATTTGAGAAATTTGAAAAAAATTCACCGCTTACGTACCAGATGCGCGCAATGATTTACGAGAATTCAGGTGATGAGTTCAACGCACATCTGAACTGGGGGCTTTATAACATACTCAGAGGCAGCAAAGACATTGCGGTGAACGAATTTTTAGAAGCGTACAAAATCAACGGCAGCAGCGCGGATTTAATCAACAGGCTTGCAATGCTTTATGAGGAAACCGGCGACAAGCATTATGCTGCGGAGTTTTACGAAAAACTTTTCGCATTGGAACCCGAAAATAAAACCGCGCTGGAAAAACTTGCGGATTTTCGTGAAAGCATAGGGGATTACAAAATGCAGGAAGAATATCTGGAAAAACTGCATAAATTAGACCCGCGTAACGCGGAAATATCCGCGAAACTTGAAAAATTCCGCGCCAAAAAATCAGATACATCCGCCGAAGAAGTCGAAGGACTTATTGATAAAATCATGAAGTTATTTAATAAATAGCGCAATTGTTGAAAGGTTGAACGGTTTACCCTCCCCTTGAGGGCAGTGTTTATTTTACATGGTTTCGTCATTGCAGCGCGTCAGCCCGACGCGGCAATCCAGTCAAAAACATTGAATTTACAGGGTTGCCTCGCTGTCCCGCCCTCATCTTGTCATGCTGAACTTGTTTCAGCATCTGCCTTCTGTACGGGGAAGTAAAGCTTAAAGGTATTGAATACTTTTACCTCAGAACCTGAAACAATCCTGTCATTGAGGGTTGTATAGGTTATGGTGTGCTTATGTGCAGATGCTGAAACAAGTTCAGCATGACAGGGAGGTTATGGTTTGTGTTTAGCAGGTGACGGGGCGGGTTTCAGAATCTCTTTGTTTTTGCCTCTCCCGTATGTAGAGGAACTTTCAATTTCAGATTGCCGTATCAATAAAAAGTTACCCATGCCTTCACGCAGGCAGTGTTAACATACTATTGACATGTACGGTAATGACGTTGAGATGATAGATGAAATGTTACAGAAACTTCACATGTATATTCAATTACTAAAGAAAATCATTCCAACTGCCGTAATAAAAAATACACAGGAGGTGAGTAACGGTGGTTGATAAAATAAACATAAACAAGGTTAAAACAGTGGATTCGGTTATTGCTCAGCCGTCAGAAAGTAAGACAGGAGTTGAGTTTAAGTGGGGTTTTGGCGCTGAGTCCGGCAAGGAAGAATTCATAATTATTCAGACCGAAGACGGTTCAATAGTTAAATACGCACCGGATGATACGGATTGTAAAAACCCGTTGGAAATTATTACTAAAACCGATAGCGGCCGCATTATCAGTACACAGTTTAAAGACGGAAAGAAAATTGCAGGCACTATAATGCAAGACGGCATTTCAGTTAACATAACCTACGATGAAGACGAGAATATAATTACTTATGCAAGAAGAGATGAAAGTTTTGCCGATACCGCACGTTCAGTTGGCATAGACGAAGAATCACTTGCCATGACAAACCCCAAAGCCTGCAAAAACGGCTGGTTCCAAATCGGAGAAAAAGTGAAAATCCCGGCAGATTCGGAAGAAATAGTAAAACTTTACGGACTTGAAGTTGACCCGAAATATGAGCAAAAAATGTTTAATAAACAAGCGCTGTATAATGCAGAAAGATTAGAAGAAGAAGGCGAATTCCCCATTACATTAGACAAAAATACTACATACTGGGAGCTTGCAAAAACAACCTTGATAGCACAGGGCAATAACAATCCGAATAAAGCGGAAATATCAAAACTAATGATTAAAATTCAAAAAAGCAATTTGGATAGAGCCTTAAAAGCAGGTACAACCGTGTGGCTTCCAGGTGCACATCCTTTAATTCAGGCAGAACGAGAGAGATTTCTTGAGCTCATGAGGGAAGAAGAAGCTGCCGAACAACAGCTTTTGCTTTTGGCCGAAGAGGCTGTGTCTTTAGCTGGCGAGTTATACGATGACATAACCTCTAAAAAATGGGGCGTTATTCCGACAACACGTACATCTTTCAAAAGTAATATAGCAAAGATAAACAATCAAAATGCTCAATTCGTACTATCCAAGTACGACGAGATTGCAACACATACTCTGATAGAAGATATAATGTCTGAGACCGGTTTAAGCTTGGATGAAAGAAAATCATATATTGACCATATAAATAAGGCCTTAGAAACGCCAAACACTTATGACCCCAATTATCATAACCCTGAGTCACAAGTCAATAATCCGTACCACACAGGCGCTGTTTATGACGTAAGTACCGATGACAATGTAATTACCATAACTAACACATCCATCGATAGAAAATCTGTTCTTATCAATAGACAATCTTTTCTTAATTTGGAGGAACTGTTGAAAGATGTGAAACTTTCAGCGGATAAACAACATCTAAAAGAGATTATCCAGAAACTGCCTGGTGAGGTTTTGGAAGATTTAAGTATTGAAAGTAGTAAACTGATACACGGAAACGAGAATGGATACCCTGCTATATTGAGATTTATTGGAGGGGGTAATGCTGCCGGATTCTATGACAAAATCGATGATATAATTACAACAAACGATGATACAGAAGTACTTGTACACGAGCTGGGACATGCAATTGATTCTACGGAGGATTTTACTATTATACGCTCCGCTTCAAGCATTTTCAATGAAGAACTTATAGCGGAATACGAGCGGGAATTAAAAGCATATCTTGATGCCGGGAATTTGATATATGAAGACAACAATGATAGAGGTACCTATAATACAGCTGACATCGAGGAAATGGTTGCAGAAAGTTATACGCTTATGATGCTCGGGTACTGCAGCTCAGAAGAATGCATTTTGACACACTTTCCAAAAACTTTTGAACTCGTGAAAAAACACATAGCACAAATAAGAAGCCTGTCTGATTACGAGCGGCATAAAAAGTAACGGATACGGGCTTTATTGTTATTTAATAAATAACACAATTGTTGAACGGTTTACAAAGCGAACAGGCAATGAGCCAGCCAGCCCCTCCCCTTGAGGGAGGGTCGAAATTTGCTTTAGCAAATTTCGGGGTGGGGTAGGTATAGAAGACCGGAGGTATGAAAAAAAAGAACATCCTCCGCCACGTCATCCTGAACTTGTCTTGGATTATCGGCAGTTCGCAAAAGCGTGGTTTTGCTCACTATGGGCGTTTCACGCCCGCCGAAATCCGCTGTTTCAGGATCTGGCACATGGTAAAATCTTAACACTCCCTCCACGTCATCCTTGTATAGGTTAAGTAAATCGGTGACAAAAATTGTTACAATTTCTTAGATAGTTCATTATTTAACTCCGCCGGCTTCTTGCCGTTGATTCCCTGATGGGGACGGTACTCAT
>JAISCP010000108.1 GCA_031265495.1 Heliobacteriaceae bacterium
GGGCTGTCTTGGAAGTTCTAGTGTCAGGAGACCGGCATGCCTTTTACCCCACCCCGAAATTCCTGTAAGGAATTTCGACCTACCTCTCACGAAACGATACTTTGTCTTGGATTACCGGCCGTTCGGAAAAGCGTGGTTTTCCGAACGGCCGGGCGTTTCACGCCCGCCGGAATCCGCAATCGTTTCGTTCGGCAGAGTCTCAAGGGGAGGGTAATAACATGTACACATCAGTATGCTGCAAAAATTGATACTCTAGTCTAATAAGGTCAAAATCCTGCTATTGCGTTTTGTTTTTTAGCGGTATAATATTATTACAGTTGAAATGTTTCAAGTTTGGAATCTTGAAAAGAAATGAGGTAAAAATGAAAAAAGGAATTCATCCGGATTATAAAAAGACCGTTGTAAAATGTGTCTGCGGAAATGAAATAGAAACAGGTTCAGTAAGCAATGATATTACTATTGAGATTTGTAATATGTGCCATCCGTTCTATACCGGAACACAGAAAATCCTTGACTCTGAAGGCAGAGTTGACAGATTTAATAAGCGTTATAACAGAGGTTAACCGGGATGGAAGCAGCCGGCAAGCCTGTTGTTAATTTGATATCAAAACCGGAAAATATGCTGAAAACAGTTTATACTGCCTGCCGGACATGTTACAGTGCGGATTATCCGATAGATATCTATAACAGCGTTGACGATAAAGAAAAAATGCTTAAACTTATTGAGCGCGTAATTTCTTCCGGCCACTATTCAACTATTGAACATATTCAGGTAAGTTTTGCTATTTCGAATGTTTCGCGTGCCTGCACCCACCAGCTTGTACGCCACAGACACATGTCGTTTTCCCAGAAGTCGCAGCGGTATGTTAAGGAAAAAGGTCAATTTGATTACGTAATCCCGCCGACAATAGCGCGCGACAGCGTTTTACAAGAGAAATTTATTGGGTTTATGCACAGGATTTCCGAACAGTATCAGGAGTTTACGGAAGCGGGAATTCCGGCGGAAGATGCACGGTATGTACTTCCTAATGCCGCCGCAAGCTCGCTTGTAGCCAGTCTGAATTTAAGAGAAATGATTCATCTTGCTAATTTACGCCTGTGTACAAGAGCGCAGTATGAAATCAGGACTATGGTTAAGATGATGTGCGCTGCGCTTTTGGAGGAAGAATTATGGCTGAAACCTTATCTTGTGCCAAAATGCGAGCGTCTGGGATTTTGTGATGAAGATAAATCCTGCGGGCGTATGCCTGTGAAATAATAATACGCCGATACACGCCTGTTCGTTTTTAAGCCCTTCAACGTCAAGATGACGCTGCCGGGCGTTTATGTAAAGTTAATATTGTAATTGCTAATTATTTATGTTATTATTAAGCGGGAGGAATGACTTTTGCGAATAAGAGGCCGGGTAATAAAAAACTTTAATAGCGGTAAGACAATAAAAAAGTATTTTCACATACAAACTGTCTTCATGATTATAATGACCTGTATGCTTGGCAGAGTAATATACGAAAACGACAGAATAGAGTATACTCTTGAAGACATTCAATCTTTGCTTTTAAAACCCGCCGTTGCTGCTGATACCGAAAAAACGCAGCAGCATGGAATTATAGAAAGCGCTTATGAGCGTAATGTGGCCGGCAGCAGTGATGTTATGGAGAAACACATGAATGAAATGCAATCAGGAGAAGTGCGTTATGTGAACGGTTACAGGATAAGAAAGATACGCGGTTCTTCCGACACGTCAAGAACGAGACCGGTGGAAGTCAACCCTTATGACGGTTACAAAATAGTCCGGTAAAGTTAATAGAGGTTAGTAAATAGTTAGCAGTATATACTGCCGCTTTCTTTTGCTTCCCTACTGTAAACTCTGTCCAGAACGGAGGTTACCTCGTCATTTGCTTTTGTCAAGCAGTCTATGAGAATTCTTTGATTTTGGGGAGTATCGCCAAAACTCTTAATAAAGGAACCTTTTTTGTATGTTTTTCCTTTATACATAACATCACTTGATACCGCAGGCATATACCCTGCAAGAAGCTCATCCGGGTTAGTGTTGTGTATTTCTACTTTGAATGTATTTACGCCGTCATGAGAACCGGAATTTTCATTAATAGGCGATTCAATAACAAGAACCCTTAAATATTTACCTTGATTGTCAGCAACCTTCAGGCTAAACCATGGAGCGTC
This sequence comes from Heliobacteriaceae bacterium, assembly GCA_031265495.1. GTDB lineage: Bacteria > Cyanobacteriota > Vampirovibrionia > Gastranaerophilales > Gastranaerophilaceae > UBA947. The sequence goes on from JAISCP010000108.1 coordinate 2,185, forward strand.
ACCGTTGTTTATCTGCAGTTGGCTTTGGCTGTCGCGGGAAAAACCTAAATCCACTTCATTTTTTATTCTTTCAAGAGTTATTTTAGTTCTTTCCATAGCTTGCCAAAGTTCGGGTGATACTTTTTGGCTGTCACCTGCAAATGATATTTTTTTGATAGAATTGGTAGAATAAGATACTCGTGAAATCATATAACACCTCTTTCGTATTAACTTTTGTATTAAAACATGAATAAAAATTATTTTGCTGTTGTTATTAACATTTTGTAACACGAAAGTACGCAGGGTTGACGTCAATTATAAAAACGTGCCCGGTGAGATTTGAACTCACGACTTCCACCTTCGGAGAGTGGCTATCTATCCGCTGATATACGGGCACTAATAGAACTTAGTAATAAAAATTATAACATAAAAAAGCGCAAGCTAATATTATTGCCCGGCAAGAACAACCGTGAAATCCGTGCCGGAGCAGTAGTAATTCAGCGGGTCATAGACGAATTGAATTCCGTCAAAGCCGGCGGTCTTTTTCTTCAGCCAGCCGTAGTATTCGCCGGTAACTCTGTCCGTGTGCGCAACAAACTGGGAATGGGTTCTGCCCGCAGAACCCGTGCATTTTATTTCTATGTTTAATGCTTTCATGTTTTCGATTAAAGACTTTGCGCGGGGTTCATTTTCGGGAGAGTACATAACATTGGCAATCATCTTAATGTTTTCATCAAAAGCCGCTTTATCCCGGTAAATCAAACGGTTAATCACTTCCTGCGTTTTTTCCGGGTCTAAAATCCAGTAACTGACATAGCCTTTCTGGTTTGGAGCGCCCGGAAGCGTTGCGATTTCTGTCTTCTCCGTATCAATATATTTAATAATCGCGGCATACTGTGACAATTCATACAATGACATATCCGTTTTAATATATTTTTTAGCAATAGATATAATATCAGGGATTTCAGCAAGAGCTTTTTGGTCTTTCAGCTGTTTGACCATTGCACGTAAAAACCACTGCTGCCTTTGGGTTCTGCCTATATCCCCGAGAGCATCGTGGCGGAAGCGCAAGTAACCTACGGCTTCGCTGCCGTTGAGGTGATGCTCGCCTTTGCTTAGGTTTATGTGAAGTTTGCCTGCGTAATCGTTATAGCGCATAGGTTTTTCAACGTAAAGGTCAAGTCCGCCAAGAGCATCTACTATTTGCCGTACCGCTTCATCGTGTACGACAATGTATTTGTCAATACGAATTCCGAGAGTGTCTTCAATGGTTTCCTTTGCCATTTTTATGCCGCCTATTGCGTGTGCGGAATTTATTTTATTAACTCCCTTATCGTGCGGCAGGTAAACCTTGCTGTCGCGCGGAACGGAAATTGCATTAACGGATTTGCTTTTGGGGTCAATGTTGAGGATTATAATTGTATCGGAGCGTGTTCCAGTGAACGGGTCGTTTTCTCCGGCGTCTACCCCGAGAAATAAAATGTTTTGCCTTTTCAGCCCGAACGGAAATGAAAAGTCGGCTTTTTCTTTTTTATCATTGCTTCTGGCAAGTTTTATGAAAATGTTTGTTATAAAAGAATCTTTTCCGAAACGGTTTTCAAGAAATTTCCTGTTATCCGCAAGAATAAACATCCCAAGCAGGACTCCCAAAAACACAACCATCATAATAGTCAGTACCTGAAGGAAGGAAGATTGTTCTTCTATATTTTGTTTTGCTGTTCTGAGATAAGGGTTTATTTCATCGTTGTCATTATTAATCATTTTTGTGTCCTGAACGCCGAACTTATTCCGGCATGTTTTTTATTAACATTATACTATATTGTTTTCATAAGAAACACTGATACCAGCGTAAAATATATTGCCAGCCCCAGAACGTCAATGGTTGTGGCAATAACAGGCCCTGACGCAACAGCCGGGTCGATTTTGGCTGATTTCAGGGCAAACGGCGTAAACGTACCGATAATAGTTGCAAGCGTCATGTTAATTATCATTGCCGCTCCTACGACCGCGCCGAGTTCAATATTATGTTTCCAGCCCCACGTTACAATTGTTACGAGTATTCCGAAAAACCCGCCGATAACAAATCCTATAAAGGTTTCTCTTATTATATGATTGAAAGCTGTACTCATGGTAATTTGTCCGGTGGAAAGCCCCCGAACCATAAGCGTAATGCTTTGTGTTCCGATGTTTCCGCCAAGACCCGCGAGCAGAGGCATAAATATCGCTATTACCGGTAAAGCCGTAAGTGTATGGTCATAATGATTGGCGACATTTACCGCAATGAATTCTCCTATAAGCGTAATAAACAGCCATGGAGTTCTTGCCCGTATGGCGTTGAGAATGTTGCCCGAAATAATTTCGTCCTCGTCTACAACGTCAGTTGAAATCCCGGAAGATGCGTAAATTTCTTCGGTAGTTTCTTCCTGCACCAAGTCGTGTACATCATCCCAAGTTATCATTCCTTTGAGCCTGTTGTAAAAGTCTACTACCGGAAGCGCGTTGTACTGGTATTTCATGAATTCTTCGGTAACGGAATCGCTGTAATCGTCCACATGAAGTTTTACTATATCGCTAATCATAATATCTTCGACAACTGTATCAATAGAAGTAGTTAAAAGTTTTCTGAGTGATACAACACCGAGCAGGTGATTTTGCTTATCCACGACATAGAGATAGTAAAGCTCCATTCTGTCATGCTCTGCCTTTGTCCGGATGTAATTCAGCACATCCAGAACGCTCATATCCGAGTTAACCGTTAAAACAGCCGGGTTCATCATCCCGCCGGCGGTGTCTTCATTGTAGGTTAAGAGTTCCCGCACTTCTTCCGAGAACTTATGCGGAAGTTTTTCCAGATAAGTTTCGCTCTCGTCTTCCTCCATGTCGCCCAGAACGTCTGCCGCCGCATCATGCGGAAGCCGGGTGATAATTCTGGAAGCGGTTTCTTCGTCAAGGTCGCCCAGAATTTCTACCTGAAGGTTTGCCGGCAGATACTCTATTACGTCTGCGGCTTTTTCAAGGTCAAGGAGCTTAAAACACATCAGACGTTCATCGGGCTTCATGTCCTGAAAAATATCAGCCAAATCCGCCACGTGATAAGCGTTCAGCTCATCTTTAAGCTGAGTAAATGTTTCATCCGCCATAATTTCGCGGAGTCTGTCGATTACATTTGATACGTTAAGCATAAAAATATTGTATCATAAAATTATTTCTTATAAGAACTGCGTGCCTTTAACTCTTGACAAAATAATAAAAATAAGTAATAATGTGAACATAGGGGGAACTCCCCAATAAGTTACATTTATCGGAGAGTTCACTTCGTACCCTATATTAGTTAAATAAGAAAAGTTCTAATACTTCAAGTATTGGGACTTTTTCTTTATACTGCTTACAAAGCAGCAATAGAACTAATATCATTTTAACCACCCCCTTCCCGTCGATTTCTTCATGTAATCATGTGTGGGAGGGCATGAGTGGTACTTACCCTGACTGAATTTTATTACAATATTTTTGTATTTGCAAGTTTGTAGTGCGGGAAAATTCCCACACTACTTTTCTTGTAAGAACTGCGTGCCTTTAACTCTTGACAAAATAATAAAAATAAGTAATAATGTGAACATAGGGGGTTGACCCCGGCTATTAGTCAACTGCGGTCAACACTTCATACCCTATATGAATAACAGTAAAATTTGCAGAAGCGTTATCAGTACTTTGATAGCGCTTTTTGCTATCTGTCTTTTCATATCCTCAAACCCCGTCATCCTGAACTTGTTTCAGGATCTGGCACATGACAAATCAAACTATCTTCTCAATTTTATTTCAGCATCTGTACGGGGAAGAAAACTTTACAGAAATTGGATATTTTTATCGGTGGACAGATCCTGAAACAAGTTCAGGATGACGTGACGAGGGTGGAATGATGTAGCAAATTTTTTTAAAATTATGTAACTAATTACTTAACATGTGCAGGCTCAGCCTGCAAAAAAAAAAACGACTGTTAAGTCGTTAGAAAATCAATAGGAAAAAGGGAAAGGAAAATTGTTTTGGCTGCCTGGATATTTAGTTATACCAAGCCTGCAAGCTTTTTTATGAAAAGCGCTGTTTAGGTTGTGCTTGTCATATTAAATTTTTATTTATAGCGATACTTCGGTTATTGACCCAATGTAATGCCTGTAGCCTACCCGAAGGTTTTGAACGTAGCTTCCACGTTCTTTTCGATTACTTTTGACACGGCGTCCATTTCTGTTGAAATTGCATTCTGCTCTGTATCGAGTTGTTTTAATCTTAGTTCTAAGTTCTTGTCTTCAGACTGGATTATTGCAATCTTAGAGTTAATTTCTTGTATAGTTTGGTCATACTGGTGTTTTGCAAATTCATACTGGTTCATTGCATCGTTATAAGCGCCCTGATCCGTAATAGTATTTGTGGTAAGCGCGTAGGTAATTGTGTTATTCGCGTCGCCGTTAATAGGAATTGACAGCTTAATAATCCTGCCGGTGCTGTCCTGTTCAATCACGCAGTTTTTAACCGCTTTAACTTCTTCTGTCTTTTTCTCGCTGCCGATTGTGTAGCAAGGTATATGCGATTTAGAATTGCCGGAACTGTCATATTCGGTATTTGTACTTCTCAAATCAGCCAGCTTGTAAAAATAAGGTACTTGCTTACCTGTTGAACTGTCTTTGATATATCTTACTCCCCAGCCGTCTGCGGGAGAATTGTATTTTTGGTCTAATAAGTTTTTATATGCCTTTTCTTCTTCTATTAATTTATTAATTTCATCATCGGTTAATGTTTTTAGATATTCGTCGTTACCGGTATATGGGATAGTGATAGCAGCTCCCAACTCTCTCAGCACTTGTGCTCCTACACGAAACTTATCAATTGTGTCGGTTGCTTTATTTGAGCCGGTATGCGTAACAATGCCTGACGCAGCGGAAACCGGTGAAAAATCATCTACCCACTGTTTCAGGTAGCTTATTGTATATTTACCTTTATTGGCGCTGTCAGCTATCATTGCGGTAATAGTATTTGTTAAAGCGCCGTCTTCAAATGTATAAACGGTTTTTGTATAATTATCAACCGAAGGAGGAACAGGAACGGACATGCCAAGCATATCGTTGTAATAGTTGGCAGACTGGTTAGCCAGCGCGGTACGTTGCTGGTTAATCTGTTGTCCTTCGTATTCAACGTTAGTCTTTCTTGCCGTTAAACCTAAGAATCTGGCTTGTGAGGCTGCCATTCCCATTGAGGTCAATCCCTTTCGTTTGTGCTATTATTTTGCATGACGGCAGGTTAAGCAAAAAACTTTAAGGTTTAGTCCGGTCTTGTTAAGAAATTGTTACATGAAGTGAATAGGAAAGAGGGTTGAATAGTTGAAAGGTTTACCCTCTCCTTGAGGAGAGTGTTAACTTTGGATTGCTTCGTCCTCATTACATTCGTCCTCGCAATGACGAATAAATGAGAAGTTAACACTGCCCTCCCGTATGTAGAGGAATTTAACTTTTCACCCTCGCTGCGCTCGAGATACAGGCTGGCTCATTGCCTGTTCGCTTTGTAAACCATTCAACCTTTCAACACTATTCCCTCAAGTCAGATAACTCAAAATCGCTCCGCCGATTTCTTCATTAGGGTCGAACGGCGCCTGCGCAGGGCGTAAAGAATTCCGTATTAACATGGCAATTAAAGGTCCAAACGCGTCAGGAACCTGTATTTTCCTGTATATTCCCGCCAAAAATGTTTGAATATTCGGCGAAGACGTGTTGTTAAACCTCGACAGTACAGGGTAAAGCTTATCTATTCCCTTTGTACCGTCCTCTATCATGCGGTCAACTATGTAAAGAGCTTCCGTTATCCGGCTTTCATTTACAGAATTCGCAAGAATACTTGTTAAATACGGCAAAGCATTTTCTTTTTGCTTAACAAAATAGTCAACTTTTTCCTGATTGAAAATACAATAGTTGCTGCCGGAAGGCGCTGTTGTATTTTTACTAAATAACGGACAATTAACCTGCTGTACCATTTTGTATTCCTTTCTTTAATTAAACCTTCCGGCTAACTGTACACAAACGGCGGACCGTTTTTGATTTCAAAAAGTATATTATCGGCGATAATTTTGAGTTCCGTCTTAGGTTTTCCGTTCGCCGCCTGACGGTAAAACTCATTTGTTAAAGGTTCGACAACCGCATCTTTTTTGGCTTTAAAATTACGCAGTTCAGTGGAAATAAGTCTGTTTTGCAAATCAATTTCCGTTGCCGCATTCATTTTTTTAACTTCGACATCTTTGATTGCTTCAGTTGTAAGCTTGCCGCCGTATCCGAGCGCGCTCAGACCCGTAATCCCGAAGAACATTTGTTTAAACTGTCTGTTTTCCGTATTAAGAAGCCAGTTGTAGCAGAATGCACGATAATCGTCCACGTGGGAGTAAAAACTGGGCTTAACAACGCCGCTGCCGCCGAGTGCATCGCTGGCTTTAATGCTCGGAGCTTTAATCTTTTTAAGCGTTGCTGCGGCAAATTCGCTGCGTTCCGCCGGAGTCCAGTCTGTTTGTGAAACAGCCTTTTCTATGCCTTCTTTAGATGCGGAAACTTTTTGGAATAAGCTCCCCAGAACTTTTTTCGCTTCTTCTTTGTTAATATTCTTATTATTAATAACTTCTTCTATTTTATTTGTAATCTGCTGTGCAAGTTCTTCAAAGTGGGATTTACTTTTTGTAAGGTTTTTCAGCGACAGAAATCCCAATCCGGCTATAGCGCAGACAACCCCTGCGCCCAGTGCAATATAACCTGTATTATCATGCCCCTGCTGCGTTATTCTTTCATTTTTATCTCTCCCAAATGAAATATTTTTGTGATATTTGCCGAAGTTTGGCAGTATAGCTTCGTCTTCCAGATAGCTGCCGAATTCTTTGGCTTTTGCCGAAAGCATACTTCTTATTATTTGAATTTTTCCGCCGAATGACTGGGTTTCAATACTTATCAGCTTTTCCTGCAAATTTTTCTGAATATCAGCTTCGCGTTTTTTAATCCACACATCGCGAAATCCTTCCGAAAAAGTTTTTCCCATAAAAGCCATTGCGGTCAGCGCCAGAACCCCGGCGCCCGCAAGCAGAGTCTGTTTATTCGGGCTGATAACCATTCTCACGACAGCCTGACGCGCTTCGTCGTTTATGGCAAGGTTTCTGGTAAAGTCTGCAATGCGCTCGCCGGGCTTAATCGCTGTCAGAATTTTTGCGTTATGCCGTACGTAAGCGGTAATTCCGGCAAAAGCGCCCATAACCCCGACTGTTGCCGCAGCAACAGGCAAAATATTTTTCTTTTTGTCGTCCGGGCTAATCCGGTCGTAAATTCTGCGCGGAAGTTCGGTGTTCTGTGATATAACAAGGCTGTCGTAAGTGTCGTTCAAATTGATTTTATTTTTTATGAACGAATTGACCAGTACGCCTTCTTTTGTTAAAAGCGTGTTTTTCTTTTGTAAATCCGTAAAATTTCTCTGCTGCCGGACTGTTTCCGCGTCAATGTTCATTATTTCCCTCTGTCAGCTTCCTGTATAAATCATGTATAAATGTCTTTATTTCAAATGTTCTTTTGGACTCCTCTATTTCCTTGTCCTCGTTTTCTGCATCAAATGTTCCGAATATAGCAAATAACCGTTTAGCTCTTTTCTTTAAATCACTCAGAGTTTTAGAGATTTTGTCCTCAATTGCCGCTTTTAATTCGCCCATTACCGCTGCAAGCTTGTCCGAAATATCCGCAAGTTTGCCTGAGAAGTTGAGGGGTTGAAAGCTCGCAATGTTTTGTATCAGATTTACGGCTTTTCCAAACATATTCAGGACAAAATTCACGGGCTTTGCTATTACCGGCGGAAACGTATTTGAAATAATTTGTGTTATATTGGCAATTTTTTGCCCGGCATTGCTTAGCGCAGCCTGAAAACTCAGCGCAGCCTGCGCCATGTTCTGCAAATCCTGTTGTTTTTGTATTTTTGCATCCTGCTGCGCCTTCAAAAATGCTCCGATAGCAGCGCATTCGTTCCAGCTCATTTCGCCTGCTTTTGCCGAGAAGTCTGCCTTTTTCACTCCTCCTCCGCCCATACCGCTGCACATCGGGCATGCTCCGGGCGGAAGCCCGTGCGGGCAAGTGCCTGTTTTTATTTGGTTTACCGGTGTTGACAGCATTAAAAAAAGTCCCCCATAAGAGAACCCCAAAAACTTCAGCTTCTGTTATTGCTCGTAACAGGTACTGTTTTTGAGTATTCCGGCTTTTACGGCTGCGGCACAGCTGAAGATATTCACTTCATTTCCTCTTATTTTTACCTAATCCTACAATAAAAGTATTCCAAATGTCAATAAACCTCCGTTACATCATTGCTGGTATTAGCGAATAGGTGAATAGGAAATTAAGAATTATAGCGTGCTGGAGGGATGGCTTTTTAGTTGAAGGGTTGAAAGGTTTAATTCCTTCTCCCTCTGGGAGAAGGTGCCCATAGGGCGGATGAGGGTTTTATTGATAACGTCATTGCGAGGAGCTTGCGACGAAGCAATCCGGTAAAACTTCTTCTGGATTGCTTCGTTGCTTGCTACGCAAGCGCCTCGCAATGACACTAGAGCTTCCAAGTCAAGCCTAACTGAAAGCCGACACCGGTTCTACCACCGTTGCGAATTACAAACTGAACGTAAGAAGACAATCTGTCCTGCCAAGTCTTCGTTGCCCCAATCCCGTACTCCAAATATCCGTGACGCATACTTAAGCCGGGAAGGTTAACCGAGCCCGCACGCCCCCCCACGCTGTCATTTATGTTATACATATACAACGCTGTCAAATATACGCTCCAAGTTTCTCTGCCGTAAATAAGGTTCAACCCCGGCGCTACGTTAATCCCGTTCAATAAGCCGGAATTCATGGAAAGCGCTCCGTAGTTAGAATACCAGTTCTGTTTACCGAAGATATTATATGATGCAAGTAAGTTAGGCTGGATAATGAAATTTCTGAACGGGTGGAAGTTATATGCTCCCTTAACTGCTGTTCCCGCAAACCAGTTACCTGTGTTTTCAGTGTTGCCGGCTAATGACATTTCGTTGTTGTAACCTCCTCCGTAAGCAAGTACTGAACCAATGAAGTCACCTTTGTTGAAGGTTCCCATAAATCCGCCTTGGCCGCCGTTTTGATACATGCTTACGCCGTTAAAAGTTTGATGGCCTCCGTTATATGAAATGTAAGCCGTTGGTAAGAATTTCCAGCCTTTAGATAATTCAACAACAGGGAAATCCGCTCCTATGATTTGTCCGTATGCATTGTTAGCCACGTTAAGGCCGTGTGT
>JAISCP010000045.1 GCA_031265495.1 Heliobacteriaceae bacterium
AAACTGATAGACCCTGAATCAAGTTCAGGGTGACGTGGAGATTGTTGAATGTTTTTTACTAATAATTATGAGTATGAGAGATTACGGACAAAAACGCCGGAAAAACCCGAACCAATTCGCATTCCGGATAACCTCGTGATTTTAACGGGACAGTTGTGGAAACAAGTTCAGGATGACGTGGCGTTCAGCATTATGTTTTTATATTTAATGTCGACACGCCCTAAGCACTATTTACTAACGTAAGCAATCACTTCACACACAGAGCATTAGTAGAGCTGTTACTTTTTGCCTGTCCTCCGCCTGAGCCGCTGGACATCTGAATGATTTCCGCCCAATCAACACACGGCGGACTTGAACAAAGAGAGCCATGATAAAGAGTAGATGACCAAAGATGGTTACTCGGAATAGTTGGCAGCAGCGCCTTATTTTTTTGTAATGTAGCCAGTTCTGCTTGTGTTGGGAGACGCATACCGGTTTCTGTACAAGCTTTCACTGCTCCTGCCCAATAATTGTTATTGCAGTTAGTATTAGCTGCGCCGGCAGAATCATATGTTGTATCACTGCACGTATTTATCGCACTAAAAGATGCAATTGAACTTGATACACACAACGTTCCTATCTTTATACCGCCGCATGTGTCGAACGGGTTCGCATTTAAAGTATAGATATCTTTACCTATCTTGTTTGGTTTTGCTTTCCCGTTTATATCGTATACAAGACTCAAACACGATGTTGTCTGTGCGCCCGCTGCTCCTATATCCAGAACAGGGCAATCGGGGTTATAGGATAATATTGCTGTATAACCGTTTATCAGACCCAGTCCTAAGGCTTTTGTTCTCCAGTTTCCTTTGTTTAAGTCACTTGAATTCTTTAAGTCCTTTGTTTCCACTATTTCACTGCCTTCACCGTTCGTTATTGCAGGCGCAAAACAGCCGGACGGGTCACTTGGGCATACTTGTGATATTTTCAGATATTTCTTTAGTTCATCCACGAATGCTTCTGTTGCGGTATAGCCGCTTAACATTTCATTTACATTCATTTGACGCGTTGCTTCTTCCAGTCGTCTGTCAAATACTTCTTTTGCCGTTGAGTATGCCTTCTCCTGCCAGTTTGCCATTAAGGCAGGCATGGTCAACGCTGCTACTACGCCAATCACAGATAAGGTTATCAATACCTCAGCTAAAGTGAATGCTCTTTTCATATACTACCTCTTTATTTAGTTACTATAATTAAATTATAATTTATCAATTCCCGCTTGTCAACATATAATACTCTTTATGTAGTACTATATATTGTTTGTTCAGTACTATAATACGATTATTATAAAAGAATGAATGATGGTGATAATATTCTTAAAAAATTGGCTCTTAATATTAAAATGAAGCGCATGCAAAGGCAACTAACACAGGCGCAATTAGCTGAAAAGATTGACGTACACGAAAAATACATCGGCAAAATTGAAACAGGCAGACAAAACATCACAATTAAAACATTAAATAAGCTTGCAGAGGCGCTTGAAATTAGTATTGGTGAATTTTTGATATTCGGCTAAATACCGACATAATAAGGTCAATCAGCTGTGATTGCCTTGACTATTTTGTTAAAAATATTAGTATTTAGCACCAAAATTCATGCGTTAACGCTAAATTTTTTGAGCGATAAGCGCTAAATCTATACGTACAGAGCGGCTTAAAGGTTTATACAATTTAAAGCTGTTATAAACTCCAAGACTCTCAATATACGGTTTAATCTCAAAAAAATCACTGGCATTATGATAAATACTTAAATAAAGAACGGGCGCCTGCTCCTTAATGGTTTTTTCCGCGCCCTTCAGGAATGACATCTCAAACCCTTCTATGTCTACCTTTATCAACCCCACATCCAGTCTGTTCGTTTCCATATATTTGTCTAAAGTGGTTAAGCTTACCTGCTCCGTGTTATTGCTCATATCGACAGCATTGTTGGCTTTCTCCAGAGTAGAAGAGCAACCTTTTAACGAAATACTCATAACTTCTTCTTTGTCGCCAAGCCCGATATTAACAGGAACTATTTTATCCGCATTATTCAGTTTAATTGTCTGAAGAAGACAATCGAAATTTTCTTTCACGGGTTCAAAAGCATAAACCTTGTCGTTTGTGTATTCCTGAAAAATCAACGCGGAATCCCCTATATACCCGCCAACGTCAAGTATGGCTTTGTTTTTAATCTTTTCAACCGGAAACAAATTTTCATACTTTTCATAAAAAGTCTGCGGTTCAAAACCGTATTTAGGAAGCAAATATTGTTTGTATTGGTAAATATTGTCGCTTATTTTTACAATTTTATCATAGAACTCTCTTTGCAAATTCATCAGACCTGTTTTTTCTTCCTGGGTATGTATCTTATCGTAAAATCTATCACCGCCGTTCAGTGGAATAAATATGTTTTTCATAATCCGCGAAAGCAAAGTTTTGCTGTCATTGTCCAGATTAGCAAGCAGCTTTAAATATTTTTCCTCAAAATTTTTGTTTTTAAAGTATTCTTTAAAGTCTTTTAGAAATAATGCATCAATATTTTTATCATAAGGAATTTCATAATACTTACCGGTTTTAAAACCGGCTTTTATCCCCAGAAAATATATTAAAATATAACCGGGGTATATTCTAAGTGACAATAAGCGTTTCAATATGTTCATCTTTTAGGCCTCTCATAATAATATTTAGGTAATAATATACAATTTTACACTATTTTGTTAGGTTCTTATTGGGAATGAATTCCCTCCCCGTCATGCTGAACTTGTATGTTATTACTTAAATTTATACCGGCTAAACTTATTTGTCAACTATGTCCGGACGGTTGGAATTTGACAGAATAATCTCGCCGTATTCGTTTTTGTCAATATCCAGCCCCATGCTTTTAACGTCAATACGGACTTTTTTCTTCTTTTTTAACAATTTCCTGTAATCCATAAATTAATTATAGCATTAAGAAATTTTAATTTCCCCTCTTGTTTTCTGATTGTTTTTAATTTATTATCGTATAAACGAGTATGCACAAAAATTGACTTGAAGTTATTAAAAAAAAGGAACTTAGAAATGAACCCTATTATTGATGAATTAGAAAAGCCTTACCTGAAAGAAGAAATGCCCAATATTAACCCGGGCGATACGGTTAAGGTTTTCGTAAGAATTATAGAAGGAAACAAAGAAAGAACACAGGCTTTTGAAGGTACAATTATTAAAAAGCACGGTTCGGGTATTAATAAAACTATTACCGTGAGAAAAGTATTTCAAGGCGTCGGAGTTGAACGGGTATTTTTGCTAAACTCTCCGAGAATAGAAAAAATTAATGTTCTCAGACGGGGCGAGGTAAGACGTTCAAAATTATACTATTTGAGAGAACGCTCCGGTAAAGCAACCCGTATCAAGGAAAAAATTGAAAAAAGATAAAGAAGTGCGCTCGTCAGTTGAACATATTCACTGGTATCCGGGACATATTGCAAAGGCTGAAAAAAAGTTAAAAGAACAGCTTTCTCTTGTGGACGCGGTAATTGAAGTTTTAGACGCAAGACTGCCGTTGTCAAGCGGTTATGAGAATATTAAAAGGCTTTTGGGAGAAAAGCCCCGTTTAATCCTGCTCAATAAAGCGGATTTGACGGAAAAAAGCGAATTAAAAAAATGGATTGGCATAATTGAAGCGCGCGAAGGATTTCCTGTTCTGCCGTGCGATGCGAAGAATTCCAAAGATTTGAATTTTATTGTTAAAAAAGCTGTTGAACTTGCCGAGCCGCGAATTCAGGCGATTATGGCAAAAGGACTGCTGCGCCGGCCGGCGCGGATTATGGCAGCCGGAATGCCGAATGTCGGCAAATCCAGTATTATCAACAAATTAACCAAATCTTCAAAAACCAAAACCGGCGCAAAAGCAGGGGTTACGCGGCAGCAGCAGTGGGTGAGGATTAACCCTCAGATTGAACTGCTCGACACACCCGGCATAATTCCAATGAAGCAGGAAGACCAATTCCGAGCCAAAAAACTTGCGCTGGTAAACTCCGTTTCCGAAAATGCTTATTCAAATGAAGCTGCTGCGCAGGAGCTGCTGGATATTTTACCTGAAAGTAAAGTCCGGGAATATTACAAAGTGGACGGCGGCCTGAGTTTGGAAAACATTGCATTATCGCGCAGATGGATTGTATCAGGAGGCAAACCGGACATTGAACGCACTTGCGCATACATATTGAAGGATTTTCGTGAAGGCAGAATAGGGAAATTCATACTGGATGTTCTGCCGGATAATTAGAAACATTGCTTCGTCATTGCGAGGCGCTTGCGCAGCAAGCAACGAAGCAATCCAGTAAAACTTTTTCCGGATTGCTTCGCTCCCGTTGGTCGCTCGCAATGACGAAGTAATAGTTAACACTCTCAGAGTTAGAAGGGCAGATTGAATAATTTATTTAAATTTGACGAACAGTTTAATAAAGTCATAATCGGTACGGACGAAGCCGGACGCGGTCCCGCAGCAGGCGGGGTTTTTGCTTCTGCCGTTTGTTTTTACGATAAAGCGCTGATTAAAGAATTAGCAGTTCTAAATGACTCAAAACAACTATCAAAGAAAAAACGTGAAAGCATTTACGACATAATTTTAAACAACACAATAAATGCCACAGCCTGTATTGAAGTTGAAGAAATAGAGAAAATAAATATCTTAAACGCTTCTCTAAAGGCTATGCGGCTGGCATGTGAAGAAGTTGTTGAAGGATTGGGCGCTGAATTAACCGGACTTCTCCAAACTTCTACCTCTTTAATTCTTGTTGACGGGAACAAACTCATCAAAAATTTCACCCGTCCGCAAAAATACATAGTCAAGGGTGACGGCAAATCAGCGTCAATTGCCGCTGCAAGTGTGCTGGCAAAGGTTACGCGTGACCGGTACATGGAGAGGCTTCATGAGGAATTCCCGCAGTACAACTGGGCGCAGAATGCAGGATATCTTACACCGGAACACCTTGCCGCAATTGACAAATACGGCTTAACCCCGCACCACCGCCCGTCGTTTTTGAAAAAACATTTTGAAAAACAGCTGAGTTTATTAAGTTAGTGAATAGTAAACAGGAAAGAGGGAACAGCAAAGGATAGCCCGCCGTAACCTCCCTGTGATGCTGAATTTGGATTGGTTTATTCGCAGTTCGCAGAAGCGTGGTTCTGCTCACTTGGACGAGTTTCGGGCTTTGCCCTCCACTCTTAAATCCGCTGTTTCAAGATCCGGCACATCACAAAAGCACACCATAACCATTTTCAAGTGGATAAAGCGTCATTCCGGGCTTGACCCGGAATCTATCAATTTTAATTAAACTGATAGACCCTGAATCAAGTTCAGGGTGACAGGGAGGTTAAGGCGGGCTATCCTTTGCTGTTCCCTCTTTCCTGTTTACTATTAACTAATAAATCACTTCACACACCGAACGTAGCGGATAACGCCCTTCTGTCCGTAAGTCTGGGTGCCTCCACCAGAAAAAAGCTGCTCCCAGGCGTGGCCTATATCGTACTCCGTAGAAGACCAGAACCAGTCTAAAGACATTCCCAACTCACCTCTACGTTGGTACATAGTGTTTAGTTGATCCTTCGTCGGAAGGCGCATGCCCAAGTCTGCACAGGCTTTCATTGCTCCCGCCCAATAATTATTTGCACAATAGCTGCCATAGCCGTTTGCTGTTGTAAAATCCTTGTCATACTCTGAGGTGCCATCGCAGGTGTCGATTGTTCTGTATGGCTCATTTGATGCTGATACGCATAAATTGCCCATTTTTATGCAGGTGTTGAATGGGTTTGCATTTAATGTATAAACATCTTTGCCTAACCTGTTCGGTTTTGACTTCCCGTTTATGTCATAGACCAAGCTTAAACATGATGTTGTCTGTGCGCCCGGCGCTCCTATATCCAGTACCGGACAGTCAGGGTTATAAGATAATATTGCCGTGTAACCGTTTATCAGACCCAGCCCTAAAGCTTTCGTACCCCAGTTTCCTTTATTTAAATTACTTGAATTCTTTAAATTCTTTGTTTCTACTGCTTCACTGTTGTCACTGTTCGTGATTGCAGACGCAAAACAGCCTGACGGGTCACTTGAACATACTTGTGATATTTTCAGATATTTCTTTAGTTCATCTATAAATGTTTCTGTTGTTGTATAACCTGTTAACGCTTCATTTACGTTCATTTGGCGGGTAGCTTCTTCAAGCCGTCTGTCAAATACTTCTTTTGCCGTTGAGTAGGATTTCTCCTGCCAGTTTGCCATTAATGCAGGCATGGTCAACGCTGCTACTATGCCGATTACACTTAGGGTTATCAATACCTCCGCCAACGTGAAGGCTTTTGCTCTTCGGCCCTCTCCCTGCGGGAGAGGGTACAAACACTTGGCGAAACCACAGGTTGAGCTTAGTGTTTGGGGTGAGGGGGCGGTCAGGCATACTGCCCCCCTCACCTGAATTTCTAAATTCCCTGTGTTCATTAAGAAATTCTTCCTCTCCCGTATGGAGAGGAAATT
>JAISCP010000046.1 GCA_031265495.1 Heliobacteriaceae bacterium
GCCCGACGCGGCAATCCAGTAAATTCAACGGTTTTGACTGGATTGCTTCGTCCTCATTACATTCGTCCTCGCAATGACAAAGCAATAAAAAGTTAACACTCTCCTCAAGGGGAGGGTAACCTAACCGTTCAACCATTCAACTCTCTTTCCTATTCACTAAAAACTATTCCCTATTTACTAATTATATTATATTCTCCAGCCCGTAGACAAAGCCGTTCGTGCTGAAAACGTGTTTCACCGCCAGTAAAACCCCCTGCATGTAACATTTTCTGTCCATAGAGTCATGCCGGATACTCATAACCTGTCCCGGCGCGCCGAACAGAACCTCCTGCGATGCAATGTAACCCGGAATTCTCACCGAATGAATATGTATATTTGAATAAGAATTCCCGCCTCTTGCGCCGGCAACCGTTTCGGTTTCGGGACAATTGCCCGCCGTAAAATCCGTTCCGGACTCTGCCATTAATTGTGCGGTTTTAATCGCCGTACCTGACGGCGCATCTTTCTTTTGGTTATGGTGAAGCTCAATGATTTCCGCATTATCAAAGTATTTTGCAGCCTGCTGTGCAAACTTCATCATCAGAACAGCGCCGGTTGAAAAATTCGGCGCAATCAAACATCCGACGCCTTTTTCCGCAGATAATTCCTTTAATTCCGCAATCTCGCCGCCGCTTAATCCGGTTGTGCCTATTACAATCTTAATCCCGTTGTTTAAACAGTATTTTGCGTTTTCAAAAATAGATTTCGGCTGGGTAAAATCAACCAGAACATCAATTTCAACTTCTCTGTTTGCGCTTTCAACAGTCTTAAAATAGCGTCCTTCGTACAACAAATCAATTCCGGCGGCAAGCTTCATTTCGCTGTCAGCTTCAACCGCTTCGATAACCTCTCTTCCCATTTTTCCACACGCTCCGCATACCGCAACTTTTATCATGTTATACTCCTTTTGTTTTACATGATATATTAACAAAAAAAATTCTGTGGTACAATAGTTTTTAGTTAGAGACCAGTTAAATAAAATGAAAGGCGGCATTACGATAATCGTAAGCTGAAATGAAAAACATGGCAGAAGGAAAATTATTGGCTTCAATCCAAAGAAACGACACGGAACAGTTACAGATTGCAATCAGCGAGTACAAAGGCAAAAGCTATTTTAACCTGCGGATATTCTACACAACCGATGACGGTGCAACATGGCTTCCTACCAAAAAAGGCGTAACTTTTGCGCCCGAACAGCTTGATATTCTTGAAGAAGCAATCGCTGAAGCTAAAAAAGCATTCATGGAAGAATAATTCTGGGAGTTAGCAACCAAAAACCGGTGAAATACGCATTGGCATTAGTAAACATAAAAAAGCTGGGGGTTAAGACTTTCAGCTACCTGATTCCTGATGAAATGAAAGACAGAATTCAAATCGGACAGCCGATTTTGGTGCCTTTCGGAAGGCAGGGGCTTGTGAATGCTTTTTGCGTTGGCTTTTCGGATTATCTGCCCGGAGATTTTAAGGTTAAGAAAATCAGCGGAATTTTGGATGAAAACCCGCTGTTTTCGCTGGATTATCTTAAACTGCTTGAATGGGCGGCTAATTACTACTGCTGTGATTTGGTAACTGTTCTTAACGCTGCTGTACCAATGAAGTTAATTGAGAAGGCTTCCAAAACAGAGCTGATGATTGAGTTCATAACCTTTGAGGGCGCGGCAAAAAGGCAAACTCAGGTGCTGGAAATATTAAAAGATAAGTGTTCTCCCGCTGAGGGAGGGAAAATCCCGCTAACGGACTTTGAAAAAACAGCGAAAACAACCCGCGCAACAATTAAAAAACTTGAAGCGCTCGGCTGCGTGAAATTAACGTCCGAAGAAATCTACCGCAACCCTCTGGACATCCTGAAGATTTCCGAAACAGAACCGCTGTATGAATTGTCCGCAGAACAGCAAGCCGTTTATGAAGGTATAGCTGAAAGATTTCTCAATTCCGCTTACCCGAAATCTGCGGCAAATGCCTTTGCCGCACCCGCAAAGATTTCGACACTTAAATCTTTCAGCCATTCAACCGTTTTGCTTCATGGCATAACCGCGTCCGGCAAAACGGAAGTCTATTTCAAGCTTATTGACGACTGTATAAAACAGGGCAGAAACGTACTTTTTCTTGCGCCGGAAATCGCACTGGCTTCACAATTAACAAAACGTCTTGCAAAGAAATTCGGCACGCAGGACACTGCAATCTGGCACAGCAGTATTTCTGACGGAGAACGTTACGATGTCTGGCAAAAACTTTATAAAAATGAAATTAAAATCCTTGCCGGTGCGCGCTCTGCGGTGTTTGCGCCCTTGAGCAATATCGGCTTAATTATAATTGACGAGGAGCATGAGGGAGCTTACAAGCAGACAAACCCCGCGCCGAGATATGACGCAAAAGTCATTGCGCAAAAGCTTGCGGAATTTCACAACTGCCCGCTGCTGCTGGGTTCTGCAACGCCGGATATTTCAACTTACTACAAAGCTGTTAATTCAGGCAGCTTATTTGAGCTGAAAAAACGTTACAATGACGCAAAAATTCCGTCCGTTTCAGTCATAAACATGCAGGAACACGGGCGCGCCGCGTACGGCAGCGTTATTTCAAAACCTTTACAGACGGAAATTACCGAAACTCTTGCGGAAAATCAACAGGTAATTCTGCTTATAAACCGGCGGGGCTTTTCGACTTTTACCGCTTGCCAGGCGTGCGGGCATGTTATAGAATGCCCTAACTGCGCAATTCCAATGATATGGCATGCAAAAGACAAACAGCTGAAATGCCATTACTGCAATCATACAAAATATTTTCCCGACACATGCCCTGCGTGCGGTTCGGACGCACTCAAAAACAGCGGTACCGGAACCCAAAAGATTGAACAATTAATTAAATCGCTTTATCCTGAAAGTATTGTGGAACGGATTGACAGCGATATTCTTGTCAAAAAAGGGGAGCATATACGGATTTTGGAGCGGTTCGGGGCCGGCGAAACAGACATTCTTGTCGGAACCCAGATGATTGCAAAGGGGCTTGACAACCCGAACGTAACCCTTGTCGGCGTAATCTCCGCTGATGCAAGCTTTAATCTTCCTGATTTCCGCGCTTCCGAACGGGGGTTTCAACTGCTGACACAGGTCGCCGGGCGCGCAGGCAGGGGAGAGTTCAGCGGCAGTGTAATTTTTCAGACTTACAACCCTGATTATTACGCTCTGGAAAGCGCAAAATCCCAAAATTACGCTGAGTTTTACAAAACGGAAATCGCCGCGCGCGAAGAATTCGATTATCCGCCGTTCAGCGGCATTGTGCGGCTTATAATAAGTTCGGCGAATAATTTCCGCGCTGAAAAATCCGCTCAGGAAATAGCTTTGCGTCTGACGACCATGATTGACAAATACGGCATTTTGGAGCGTTTGGAAGTTTTAGGGCCGTCGTCGTGCGTAATAGAGCGCATAAACGGTATGTATCGTTTTCAAATCCTTATTAAAAACAAGCTTGGGGAAAAGGGACACAATTTTATTTCAAGTTTTCTGAACAAAATAAACATGCCTAAAGATGTTAAGCTGACCGTTGATGTTGACCCGCTGGATATATTATAATAGTAAATAGTATTTAGTAAATAGTGAATAGGGTTGAATAGTTGAAAGGTTGAAGGGTTGAACGGCTTACCCTCCCCTTGAGGGAGGGTCGAAATTTGCTTTTGCAAATTTCGGGGTGGGGTAGGTATGGAGGGCTGGAAGGATTGAGGTATGGCTAAAATTAGTTAAAAGGTTGAATAGTTGAAGGGTTGAATAAATCTCGGGTAGAACACAGTGTTTTGGGTGCCACGCTATGCCTGACCCGTCAAACTACGGCTCGCATAGCTCGCCTTGTTTGTCGTGCAGGCTCAGCCTGCCCTTCTGGGAGAAGGTGGCGCGTAGTGCCGGATGAGGGTTTTATTGTTTATTAAGTGAATATGTGACTAAGTGATTAGGTGAATAGGAAAGAGGGAACAGGAAAGAGGAAACAGCTGAATTCCTCTCCTTGCGGGAGAGGGAAAAACAAAGGGATGACAGGGAGGTTAAGGCGGGCTATCCTTTGCTGTTCCCTCTTTCCGGTTTACTATTCACTAATAAATCACTTCACACACCGAACGTTGTAATTGTAATGCTTGCCGCGGTTGAGCTGATCGCCGTCAGGAAAGTTAAAGTAACGCGCCCAGGCGTCGTGTATAATCGTAGAGTATTCCGTAGAGGACCAATACCAGCCTGACAGCCCCAGCTCGCTTGCGTAGGGAAGCAACGCATTTAGTTCAACCTGCGTCGGAAGACGCATGCCTATATCCACACAGGCTTTCTTTGCGCCGGCCCAATAGTTATTTGTGCAATAAGCATAAATACTACCACAATTATTTGCTGTTGTACATTTTTTATCATACTCTGAAGTTCCGTCACAGGTGTCTATTCGTTCGTATGTTACATTTGATGCTGATACACATAAACTTCCTGCCTTTATTCCCCCGCAACTGTTGAATGGGTTTGCATTTAACGTGTAGACATCTTTACCTAACTTATTCGGTTTGGCTTTCCCGTTTATGTCATATACTAAGCTTAAACACGAGGTTGTCTGCGCGCCCGCTGCTCCTATGTCCAATACCGGGCAATCAGGGTTGTAGCTTAGGATTGCCGTGTAACCGTTTATCAGACCCAGCCCTAAGGCTTTTGTTCTCCAATCTCCTTCATTTAAATCACTTGAATTCTTCAAATTCTTTGTTTCTACTGTTTCACTGCCGTCCCCGTTTGTTATTGCAGGCGCAAAACAGCCGGATGGGTCACTTGGACATACTTGTGATATTTTTAGATATTTCTTTAGTTCATCCACGAATGTTTCTGTTGTAGTATAACCGGTTAACGCTTCGTTTATATTCATTTGGCGCGTGGCTTCCTCAAGCCGTCTGTCAAATACTTCTTTTGCCGTTGAGAATGATTTTTCCTGCCAGTTTGCCATTAATGCAGGCATGGTCAACGCCGCTACTATGCCGATTACGGATAGAGTTATTAATACTTCCGCAAGGGTAAAGGCGACCCCCCTTCGGAATTTACTCTGTAAATTCCGGTTCCCCCTCAAGGGGGGAACAAATGTCAAGACTGTTGGTTTTCTGGATTGCTTCGTTGCTTGCTGCGCCTCGCAATGACGAACTAACGCGGCAGGCTCAGCTTGCTCTGCAAGGGTAAAGGCTGCCGCTCTTAGGCCCTCTCCCCACGGGAGAGGGCGCAAACACTTGGCGAAACCGCAGGTTGAGCTTAGTGTTTGGGGTGAGGGGGCGGTCAGGCATACTGCCCCCCTCACCTGAATTTCTAAATTCCCTGTGTTCATTAAGAAATTCTTCCTCTCCCGTATGGAGAGGAAATT
>JAISCP010000049.1 GCA_031265495.1 Heliobacteriaceae bacterium
TTGTTGGGAAAGCGTGGTTTCCCAACAACTAACGGGCTGCGCCCTACCGAAAATCCGCTGACCCGGAATCTATCCATTTCAATTAAACTGATAGACCCTGAATCAAGTTCAGGGTGACATTAATAGTAAACTTTAGTGTGCGTTAAGGGATAATTACAAAAAAACTGCCGGTTACAGGCTTACAAGTCAAGTCCGGTGAAAATCTGCAGCGAAGTAGCTTCACACAGCAGCGGATATTTATCTATACTGCTGGTTCTTAAAAAGTCTAAAGCCTCATTGCGCGCCAATTCAAGAATTTTCGCGTCACGCACAATATCGGAGATTAATAAATCGGGAAGTCCGCTCTGACGGGTTCCCAGAAATTCACCCGGACCGCGCAGCTGCAAATCTTTTTCCGCAATTACAAACCCGTCATTTGTTTGAGTCATTATATTAAGGCGTTCACGGGTTTCCTGACTGCGCGTGTTTGAGTGAAGAATACAATATGACTGCTTGTCACTCCTGCCGACACGTCCCCTGAGCTGGTGAAGCTGCGAAAGCCCGAAACGTTCCGCATTCTCGATTAACATAACCGTTGCGCCGGGAACATCAACCCCGACTTCAACAACCGTAGTGGAAACAAGAATATTATACCTGCCGTTCTTAAAGTCTGTCATAACTTCGTCTTTTTCGTTATTTTTAAGTTTGCCGTGAAGCAGTCCGATACTGAACTGCGGAAAAACTTCTGCCTGTAAGCGCTCAGCTTCAATAGTCGCTGCTTTTGCCGAAAGAGTTTCGCTTTCTTCAATCAAAGGATAGACAACATAAACCTGCTGTCCGGCTTCAACTTCTTTTTTAATAAGTTCATATACACTTTTATGGGAGCTTACAAGCGAAGTTTTCACGGGCAGGCGTCCTTTCGGAAGCTCGTCTATAACGGTAAGATCAAGGTCTCCGTGAACGGTCAGCGCAAGAGTTCTGGGGATAGGCGTTGCCGTCATGGTTAACATTTGCGGATTTTGGGATTTTTTCTTCAAAATATTACGCTGCTTAACCCCGAACCTGTGCTGTTCGTCCACAACAATGGCGCCAAGATTGTTAAAATCAACGGTTTCCTGAATTAAAGCATGGGTTCCGACTGCAATGTTCATCTGCCCGTTGCGCAAATCACGCTGAAAGCTTTCACGAAGCTTTTTGCCGTGACTGCCCAGAAAAAGTCCCACGCTTATGCCCATCGGGGTAAGCCACTGCCGCAGATTGTTGTAATGCTGCTGTGCAAGAATTTCCGTCGGCGCCATAAATGCGCCCTGATAGCCGTTTTCTATTCCGGCAAGAAGCATTACCGTTGCAACAACAGTTTTCCCGCTGCCAACATCGCCCTGAAGCAAACGCCCCATAGGAGTTTCACTGTTTAAGTCATTCAAAATTTCGTTAACCGCGCGTTTTTGTCCGCCGGTCAGCTCAAACGGCAGACTGTCAATAAATTTCCGGACAAGCCCTCCGCTCTCAATCTTCAATGCCGGAGCCGTTTGCGTACTTTCTCTACGCAGCCGCAAAAGCTTCATCTGTACAAGAAAGAGTTCCTCAAAAATCAGCGAAAACCTTGCCTGCTCAAGAAGTTCTACGGTTTCGGGAAAATGAATTTGTTCAACGGCAATGCTTTTATCCAAAATCCCGTGTTTTTTGCGTATAAAATCAGGAACTACATTTATAATTTGGTTTTTATAAAGCTGCAAAGCGTTGTAAATTGCCCGGCGCAGGGTTTTGACGCTTAAATTTTCGCAGACGCTGTAAATAGGTACAATTCTGGCAAGATTGAGGTTTGAGTTTTCGTTTTCCATGAATTCGCCGGTCAGGATAGAGTATGCGGGCTTGTCTATTGTGAGCCTGCCGCTGTAATTGTTCATTTTTACTGTTCCGGAAAGCATAATGCCGGCGTTCACGGGGAATTGCGCCTTAACCCGCTCAAGCATAAACCTGTTTGCTTTATTCTGAAAAAAACTCAGCTCTAACTTGCCGCTTTCGTCAGCCACAACTACTTTTATGACGGAAAGATTTTTTTTTGAATTAAAAACCGAAGCCGATTTTATATACCCGAAAACAGTTGTGTTTTCGCCTTCTTTCAGGTTGCGTATAGGGGTTCTGGACGAGTAATCAACGTGTTTGCGGGGAAAATAACTAATCAAATCCTGCGCTGTGTAAATGCCCAGTTTGTTGAATTTACAGGCAGCTCCCGGCCCAACGCCTTTAATATACATTACATCAGTCCGGTCCGGTGAATTTTGTATTTTGTCCTGATTTGGTCTGTGGGTTTCCGACCTGAGGACTTTAACAGCCCTGTCAATTGTTTTGCGCCGCTCGTTCAGCCCGTCGGACGGGTATTGCTCAAATGCTTCAATAAGCATTGCCCAGCGCGGGTTTTTTTTATCTGATTTGTAGTTTTTCTTTGCTTCGTCCTTCATAAAGGACGAAAAAGAACGGGTTTTACCGCGAATATCAATATAGCGGTGTTTAACCTCAACTTCAATCGCCTTTTTTATCTGTTCCAAATTCTCAATCATAGTTGAATTATATCATATTATTAGTAAATAGGAGTTAGTGAATAGGTAATAGGAAAGAGAGTTGAATGGTTGAAGGGTTTAAAGGTTGAAAGGCTGCATTCTTTCTCTCTCTGGGAGAAGGTGGCTGAAAGCCGGATGAGGGTTTTATTGATTTTTAAGTAAATAGGTGATTAGGAAAGAGGGAACAGCAAAGGATTGCCACCGCCCACCATAACCTCCCTGTCATGCTGAACTCGGTTGACTATTTTTGCCGAAATCTCCTGGTTTCGTGCAAAATGTCTGGTTTCCCACAGCATCTGCCTTTTGTACGGGGAAGTAAAGCTTAATTGCCCCCCCCTCTCCCATATGAGAGTGTTAACTTTTTATTGCTTTGTCATTGCGAGGACGAATGTAATGAGGACGAAGCAATCCAGTCAAGACGCTTGAATTTACTGGATTGCCGCGTCGGGCTTATGCCCTCCTCGCAATGACGAAACAATGCAAAGTTACCAATGCCCTCCCATATGGAGAGGGAAAAGCAAGTTCAGGGTCTATCAGTTTAATTGAAATTGATAGATTCCAAGCCCGGAATGACGCTTTATCCACTTGAAAATTTTAACGGGACAGTTGTGAGACAAGCCCGGAGTTGTATAGGTTAAGTAAATCGGTGACAAAAATTGTTACAATTTCTTAGATAGTTCATTATTTAACTCCGCCGGCTTCTTGCCGTTGATTCCCTGATGGGGACGATACTCATTGTAGTATATCATATACTTAAATAGTTCTTCTTCTAACTCTGTTTG
>JAISCP010000005.1 GCA_031265495.1 Heliobacteriaceae bacterium
GATTTCCCTGTTGTTGAATTATCTAAAGGATGGAAATTCTTACCAACGGCTTACATTTCATATAACGGAGGCCATCAGACTTTTAACGGCGTAAGCATGTATCAAAACGGGGGCCAAGGCGGGTTTATGGGAACCTTTAACAAAGGAGACTTCATTGGTTCAGTACTTGCTTACGGAGGAGGTTACAACAACGAAATGTCAGTAGCCGGCAACACTGAAAACACAGGTAACTGGTTTGCCGGAACAGCAGTTAAGGGCGCATATAACTTCCACCCGTTCAGAAACTTCATTATTCAGCCTAACTTACTTGCAAGTTACAATATATTTGGCAAACAGAACTGGTATTCTAACTACGGCGCTCTCTCCATGAATTCAGGCTTGCTCAACGGAATAAATGTAGCTCCGGGGTTGAACCTTATTTACGGCAGAGAAACTTGGAGCGTTTACCTTACAGCGTTGTATATGTATAACATAAATGACAGCGTGGGGGGGCGTGCGGGCTCCGTTAACCTTCCCGGCTTAAGTATGCGCCACGGGTATCTTGAATATGGCGTAGGAGCAACGAAGACTTGGAAAGACATATTGTCTTCTTATGTGCAGTTTGTAATTCGCAACGGCGGTAGAACCGGCGTTGGCTTTCAGTTAGGGCTGACTTGGAAGTTCTAGTGTCAGGAGACCGGCATACATACCCAAGTCTCTGATAAGGTTATTGTAATTATTTTATGTCCCTGCTATAATCTTGTAACAGTGCAGATTTACAAGAGATAAACAAATGACTAAACGAGTATTATTATGTATTATGGACGGCTGGGGAATAAGCGGTTTGCACCCTGAATTCGATGCAACCAAACTGTCAAACCCCGTTAACATCAACCGCTTGGAAAAAGAAGAAAACTATACTACCCTTCGGGCTGACGGCGAATATGTCGGGCTTCCGGCAGGACAAATGGGCAACAGTGAAGTCGGACACCTTAATATTGGCGCAGGAAGAATTGTTTATCAGGATTTGTCCAGAATTAATAATGCTGTTAAATCAGGTGAATTCTTTAAAAATGAAGCTTTTTTAAATGCTGTAAACCACGCTAAAAAATACGATTCCGCGCTGCACATTCAGGGGCTGGTTTCAACCGGCGGCGTACATTCAAGCCTTGAACATCTGTTTGCATTGATTAAGCTGGCTGCGAGCCTTAAACTTAAAAAAGTTTATATCCACGCATTTTTGGACGGACGGGATACGCCTCCGCAAAGCGCCTGCGAATATTTAATCCCTCTTGAAGAAGAACTTAAAAAATACGGGCTTCCTCCGGTTGCAACTGTTGCCGGCAGATACTATGCCATGGACAGAGATAACCGCTGGGAGCGCGTTGAAAAAGCTTATAACGCTTTGCTTTTTGCGGAAGGCGAAAAAGCATCGTCCGCATGTGAAGCGGTCAAAGCCTCTTATGCAAAAGGCAGCGGAGATGAATTTGTTTTGCCGGTAGTGATTGGCGGCGAAGAAAGCCGTATTCACGATAATGATGCCGTAATTTTCTTTAATTACCGCCCTGACCGCGCCCGCGAAATCTCTAAAGCTTTAACCGTCCCTGATTTTGACGGCTTCAAACGCAAAGCCGTGAGAAAAAATCTTTATTATGTAACCATGACTAATTATGACAAATCTTTTAATTTTCCTGTGGCGTTCGGCAAAGAAAAATTAGTGAATATTCTCGGAGATGTTCTGGAAGCAAACGGTGTCAGACAGTTCAGGACAGCCGAAACCGAAAAATATGCGCATGTTACATTCTTCTTTAACGGCGGCGTTGAGGAACCTGCGCCTCACGAGACCAGAGTTCTGGTTCCATCGCCAAAGGTCGCTACTTATGATTTGCAGCCGGAAATGAGTGCGCGTGAGGTTTGCGCAAAAGTTCTGGAAGCGGTTAACGACCCGCAGTACGGCTTTATTCTGGTAAATTTTGCAAACCCTGACATGGTAGGGCATACCGGAATTATTGAAGCGGCGGTTAAAGCGGATAAAACAGTGGATGAATGCGTTGGCAAGATTGCGGACGCGTGCAAAGCCTGCGGCATTGCAATGCTCTTGACAGCGGACCATGGCAACTCGGAAATTATGGTGGATTATGAAACGGGGAAACCGTTTACGGCGCACACAACAAATCCTGTTCCGATTGTGCTTATCAACGCTCCCAAAGAAATAAAACTCCGCGCCAACGGCGCTTTGTGTAATATAGCGCCGACAATACTTCAGCTGCTTGGTATAGAAATCCCGAAAGAAATGAGCTGCGGAAGTTTGATTGAGGTATAAATGGATGATTTAGCTTTACAGGATATAAACGCGGTTAAAGTGGAATTTAATCCTGAATTGAACGGTAATGACGTTATTGTTCCGCAGGAGATTGTTCCAAAATTTGCATCTGTAAAAGAAAGTAAAAAAATAACCAGAAAAGATGTCGTCAATGCTGTTATTCCAAAAGGTAAAAGCAGTGTTACGGTTGTAAACAACCATACAAAAAAAACGGCCGTAATCTCTAAAAAATCTGTTCAGAAAATGTTCAGCACAATATTTACATCAGAAAAAATCCCCGAACAAACTACTATTGAAAAGAAAGAGATTATTGCCAATGCCGGCAAGCTTTTCCCCAATGCGCAAAGAATTGCGGTTCATAATGATGTAAAAGGAATTGACCGCAGCATTGAACGCTATGCATCCGTTGTAAACGCGGGCGGCAATATTTTCTTTGTTATGTTTACCGCAAAAGAAAATAAATGTGAACTTAAAATATCAGGCTTGAGCTTGTATGATTTAAAATGTGAAAAAGCTGTTTCCACTTCATCCCCGTCCTTGTCGGGGCATAGGAAACAGCCTGACTATATTATAGCTGATTTAGTTGAATTTGTCAAGTGTAAACTCAGCAAATACAGTAAGGATAAGGGCAGAGGTTTTAACAATATTGATTTGTCGTTCAAAAAGAACAACATTGATGAATTGTTTTTTAATCTGAGCGAAAATCCCGAAGGGTTTAAAAATAAAGATTTCCGTTACACTTTGAGTTTGATTTATCAAACGGTTGAAGATGAGTTTGAGGGGGTTTTTCTCAGCCCGAACGCGCCGGCAAGAAACACTAATTTTTATCTGGTTAACAATAACGGTAAATTATCATTCTTTGTTACTCCGACTAACAACTTTGAATATTATTTAAAATCTAAAGGTTCGCTGTTCAGGTTCCGTCCTGAAGTTTTGGGAAACGACATCGGGTATTCAATGAATTTGGATTTGGTAATGGACTATTTTGGCGGCTTTGGCAACGTTGTTGATATTGAAGGTTTAACTCCGACTTTTGTTTACCTGAATAAGTTGACTTATTTTGTAATGAAACTGGTTGAGAAAATGTATTTTATTCCGACCGTGAAAACGAGCGGACAGACGTTCAGAATTGTGTACGAACCCATAATCGCAACACCGGAAATGGCGCGCATTGTTAATATTTTTGAGGAAAATACTCCCGAAGATTTATTCATAAAAGGCGGCAGACCTAAAAATTTTATCAATGATTTTATTTATACTTATATGAATTATGTGGTTTATAAGTTTTTAGGTATTAAATCGTATAAGTTCAAGGATGTTAAATCGGGGGCTTATATGGTGAAAGACCTTGAACAGCGTGCAATGACAAAGGGCGCGGATATTGCGGGGAATCTTTCGGGCTGGTTTGATGAGCTTTATCTGGGCAAATATGACGTAATTCCGTTCTTTAAAATAGAACGGCTTGAGGATGAATTATTTCGACTGAAGGTTCATATTAAAAACCGCAAGACAGGCGAAGATGTTTTGATTGATAAACTTTACTCTGACGGGGAAGTTTTCGGGGCAAATGCGTCTGATATAGCGAGGATTGTTGAAAAGCAGCTGAACTACGCAATACGCTATATGCCGGAGCTTGAAACTCTGTTTGAAGACGAAAGCAGATTGTGTCTGAATTTAAATCTTAGCGAAGTTTACAGAATTATTACCCGTACGGCTTACTACCTGCAAAAAGCGCAAATTGAAGTTATTCTTCCTAAAGAACTGGTTAACATTGTTGTTCCGCGCGCTTCGATTAATGCTAAAGTTAAAGCCGCACGGACAAAAGAGCTTTCCGATATATTAAACAATGCATCTTCATCAAAAATTTCGCTGGATGATATTCTGGACTTCTCCTATGAGGTTGTAATCGGGGATGACAGAATTTCTGCGGAAGAATTTAACCGGCTTGCGGAAAACAGCAGCGGTCTGGTTAAGTATAAAAATAAATACGTTCTTGTAGACAAAGATGAAAGCAAAAAAATATTTGAGCAGGTTGCAAAATCGAATTTCAAAGCGTTATCCCGTATGGATTTAATACATGCGTCCATGTCAGGCCAGCTGAAAGAATACGACTTCAACTATGATGATGCATTCGCTAAAATTATTCAGGATTTTAATAAGCCGGTAGAGGTTAGTGTTCCGTCGGGATTGCAGGGGGAATTGCGCCCTTATCAGAAAACAGGTTTAAAATGGCTCTGGACGAATATTTCAAAAGGTTTCGGAACCTGCATGGCAGACGACATGGGGCTGGGAAAAACAATTCAGGTTATCAGCCTTATTTTGAAAATGAAAGAAGAAGCCGTATTAAATAAACCCGTTCTTGTTGTGTGCCCTACGACCCTTATGGGGAACTGGATGAAAGAGCTTGAAATGTTCGGCCCGTCGCTTGATGCCGTAATTTATCACGGCGCGGAACGGCAATTGGATTTGAAGCATGATATTATTCTGACAACGTATGCTGTTATGCGCATTGATATTGAAGAATTTAAAAAGCATCACTGGGGAATTATTGTTGTGGACGAGGCGCAGAATATTAAAAACCCTGATACGGCGCAGACTTTAGCAATAAAAATTCTCAAATCCGATGTCAAAATTGCCATGACGGGTACTCCGGTTGAAAACAGGCTTACCGAATTATGGAGTATTTTTGATTTTATAAATCAAGGTTATCTTGGCACATTGAAGGAGTTCCAAAAAAGTTATGCAATTCCTATTGAGCGGTTCAAAGAGAATTCCCGCGCCGCAAAGTTAAAAATGTCCGTGTCGCCGTTTGTTTTGCGCCGGCTGAAAACCGACAAAAATGTAATCTCGGATTTGCCTGAAAAAGTGGCGCTGAATGATTACTGCTATTTATCTAAGCCGCAGGCTGTTTTATACGAAAAAATTCTTAATGAAATGATGGAAAAAATCAGCGGTTTTACCGGCATTAACCGGCGCGGCAACATATTTAAACTTATTACGGCGCTGAAGCAGATTTGCAACCATCCGTACCAGTTCCTGAAAAGCGGTGAAATGAATAAGGAAATGTCAGGAAAACTTGACAAATGCGTTTCTATTGTCCAAAACATTATTGACAATGATGAAAAAACCCTTATTTTTACACAGTACAAAAAGATGGGTGAAATTTTAACCCGCGTTATTGCACAGGAATGCAATACAGAACCTTTATTCTTTCATGGGTCACTGAATGTTTCCCGCCGCGAAGAGCTGATTAATAAATTTCAGAATAATTATGATACCAAAGTCATGATATTATCTTTGAAAGCGGGCGGAACAGGGCTAAACCTCACCAGCGCAACTAATGTCATTCACTACGACCTCTGGTGGAACCCTGCTGTGGAAGATCAGGCAACAGACCGTACCTACCGAATCGGCCAGGACAAAAACGTAATGGTGCACCGCATGATTACGCTCGGAACCTTTGAGGAAAAGATTGATGAAATGTTAAAATCGAAAAAGGAGCTTGCCGACCTTGCGGTTTACGAGGGCGAGAAAATTATTACCGAGCTTTCGGACGAAGAAATCTACGAAATATTTACCCTGTCAGGCTAGGGAGTGTTAACTTCTCATTTATTCGTCATTGCGAGAACGAATGTAATGAGGACGAAGCAATCCAGTAAATTCAATGTTTTTGACTGGATTTTCCTCTCACAAAATGATACTTAATCATTTTGTTCGGCACAGTGTTGCGCCCGCAATGACATATCAATGAAAAATTGACACTCTCCTCCCGCAGGGAGAGAGTAAATAAGCTAAGAAGTCAATGCAAAGTTAACACTGCCTTCAGGCTGGCAGCATATCCGGCATTAAGAGAATTCATCCGGTCTGCGTATTGACATTTATTGAGGTTTTGGGTTATTATAATCCGTATAGTCAGTACTAACCGCCCGAAGGGGGTGAAAATATAAATGGCAGAAGTCAAAGTTGGCGAAAACGAAAGTATTGAAAGCGCTCTAAGGCGTTTCAAGAAAAAAATACAGAAAGCGGGAATTCTTTCCGAAGTAAAAAAGCGCGAAAGATACGAAAAACCGAGCGTTAAAAGAAAACGTAAATCAGAAGCAGCCCGAAAAAGAAAAGTATAAAAATTACAATGGCAGGTGCAGCAAAGCAGCGTTCAGGATTTGGTACATGGTAAAAATACCAATACCCTCTTGTATGCTGAACTTGTATCAGCATCTCTTTAGCCCTCTCCGGGAGAAGGTAACCTTTCAACTATATTCCTATTAACTAACCCTTATTTACTAATAAAATCACTTCACACACTTGGTGACGTTTTGGTTACCCTTGTACCCGCTGCCGTAACCCACAATGCCACTACTTATGTGATATGCAGTGTTGGCGCTATACTCCTCAGAGGACCAGACCCAACCGGGGAGTTTTTCACCGCTGCTTACTATTGATTGTAACTCTGCTATTGTTGGTAATCTCATACCCTGTTCCGCGCAAGCCTGCTTCGCTCCTGCCCAGTAATTGTTTGCGCAAGCTGAGTTGGATGTACCATGCGAATCCCAAGTTGTATCATTACATGTGTTTATTGCCCTTACTGCCGGATTATTACCGGATACACATAAATTCCCTATCTTTATTCCTCCGCACATGTCGAATGGGTTTGCATTTAAGGTGTAGACATCTTTGCCTAACTTATTCGGTTTTGCTTTTCCGTTTATATCGTAGACCAAGCTCAGACATGATGTTGTTTGCGAGCCCGCAGCTGATATATCTAATACCGGACAATCAGGATTATACGACAGAATTATTGTATAACCGTTAAGGATAGTTATTCCTAAAGCTTTTGTTCCCCAGTTTCCTTTGTTTAAATTACTTGAATTCTTTAAATCCTTTGTTTCTACTGTTTCACTGCCGTCACTGTTCGTTATTGCCGGCGCAAAACAGTTTGAAGGGTCTGTTTCACATACCTGCAATATTTTCAGATATTTTTTTAGTTCGTCTACAAATGCTTGTGTTGTTGTGTAGCCGGTTAACGCTTCTTTTATATTCATTTGGCGGGTGGCTTCTTCCAATCGTCTGTCAAACACTTCCTTTGCAGTCGAATATGACTTTGCCTGCCAATTCGCTATCAGCTGCGGCATGGTCAATACCGCTACTACACCAATTACAGATAAAGTTATTAGTACCTCTGCGAGGGTAAAGCACAGCTTAGTTTGTCTGCAGTGTAGACCGGCCTGCTCTGTCAGAGTAGAAACTTCCTGCATTTCCATATAAAGCCCTTATTTAATCCGTATTTCATTATACCATATTTTTTCGTTTCTGTCAATAATTCAGCGGCAAACAACCACCTCACACACCGAACGTGCGGGCATTGATAACTCTTTATCGGTTCGTCCTCGCAATTGGCCTGCCATAACCACCCTGTCATGCTGAACTTGTTTCAGCATCTGCCTTCTGTACGGGGAAGTAAAGCTTAAAAGTATTGAATATTCTATCGGTGGTCAGAACCTGAAACAATCCGGTCGTTCAGTATGACAGGATGTTTATTCCTTATTTCCATACTTCTATACTTCAAGCCATCCACACCTCTTAGCCACCTATTCACTATGTACTAATTAATGAAGCAGACGAAAAGCCTTGCAGGGAAGAGCCAAAAATCTTGTCAAACTCCTATTGTCTTGTTTCTATAAAATTAGTATTTGGAATATATTCGCTTTTTGTTTGTCCGTTAATACTGATTTGGTGCAGGATGTTTGCGCGTTTTTTACGGTAAAGCATATCAATGAAAGCTTCAATGCGTGTTATAAAACCGGCCTCTCCTGTCTGTTCGTCAATAGTAAGGTTTAAAAGCGGCTTGTTGAAGCGTTTTGCTTTTCTGGTAATTCTTTCAATCATAAGCGAATCAGGGCCGCACCCGAATGCCGTAACAGTAATCAAACCGTCTATTTTGTTGTCTTTCAGGTAATGACCCGCCGCGCCGGTCATTTCATACTCGTTTGCCCAGTACAGCTCCTGCCCGAGCGTTTTAATCCCATCAGTCATTTGTTCGTTTGAAAGCTGCAGCGGTGAAAATGTCCGAACGTCCATTTTTTCAAGCTTATCAAAAATCTTCATTGAAGCCCGCTCATCACAAATGTTGTATCCGTGTGAGATAACCGCAACGGAAATCGGATATTCTTTTGTTTGGTTTTCAATAAACACTTTACCCTGTATGGCATAATTTATTGCTTTTTCATAACTCATTCCCGACTTTGACATAATATGAAAATTATTATGCGTTCTCCACCCGGCTTTTGAGGCTTTTTTAATCCTTTTTTCATCGGTTATGCCGAAATGTTTTGTTATTTCACCTAAAAATTGATAAAATCCCTGATTTTTTTCGGATTTGTCAAAAGTAGCCTCAACCATTGTAAAATCCCGTTTAACAACATTCCTGACCAAATCCGGCAGTCCGCGTATTTTTGAGCAGTTATAAACTTTATGCGCAATTGACTGGATTGAAGGTATAAGAATTTTATCCGCGCCTTTGTCAAGAAGGTTCAGAATATGACCGATATAAATTTTAACAGGCAGGCAGGTTTCCGTAACAACAAGCGCCGAACCGTTTGAGAGCGTTTGTTTTGTTGTTATATCAGACAGCATTATCTGAATGCCCAAATCCGAAAAAAAACCGAAATAAAACGGAAAATTGTGATAAAAAGACATTGCGCGCGGGATACCGATAACCATTTTACTGCTGCTCATTTTACGATTGTACCTCAAAACGATTTTTTTTGCAATGCTGTTATCCTATTGTTATTTGTAGTAAAATAATAGTCAAGGAGTTTGGAATGCCGCATTTTTTTATCAGGTCTAAAGATGTTAAGGACAATAAAATAAGCATTTATGAGGATTATAACCATATTGCAAAATCTTTGCGCGCACGGGTTGGCGAAAAAATTTTGCTGATTGACGAGAACCAAATCCAATATGAAACCGTTATAGATGAAATTACGTCTAAGAGCGTTGTTGTCAATGTGGTTAAATCGTATAAATCAAACAGGAATTTAGGCTTTAAGCTTTACCTTGCGCAGTCGCCGCTTTGCAGCAGCGCGCAAAACTTTGTAATTGAAAAAGCGGCTGAACTCGG
Source organism: Heliobacteriaceae bacterium (assembly GCA_031265495.1). Classification (GTDB taxonomy): domain Bacteria; phylum Cyanobacteriota; class Vampirovibrionia; order Gastranaerophilales; family Gastranaerophilaceae; genus UBA947. Next base: position 9,420 of record JAISCP010000005.1, read on the forward strand.
CGCTGCAGGAGTTTACCCGGTTTTGACCGATAACTGCACGCTTAAAAAATCCGCTGCGAAAAGCAAAACAAAAAAATGGCGGAGAATTATGTACGAAGCCTCAAAGCAATGTGAGCGTTCTGTTGTTCCTGAGGTTTTTGATGTGTGTAAACTTGAAGATTTACCAAACTGCGGAAAAGTAATTGCTTTTTGCGAGCGTAAGGCATCGTTAACTTTGCACGGGTTTTTATCAGAAAACCCGGTTAAGCCAAAAGAAAGCGTTCTTGTTATAATCGGCCCCGAAGGCGGCTTTTCGGACAGAGAATTTAAGTATTTTGAAGATAAAGGAATTCCTGCGGTTACGCTGGGTAATTTGATATTAAAGGCAGAGACCGCTGTGATTGCGGCGCTCGGGAATATTATATATGAATTTAATAAATGATGATATTTTGAATAAAATAAAAACAGCATTTGATAATGAAATTTATCTTGTCGGCGGCGCTGTGCGTGACTTTTACGCGGAGCAGTCTGCGCCCGGAACTGATATTTTACCCCAAACGAAAAGCAGTCACGACAAGGATTTGGTTGTAATGCAGACGGAAGCAAAGGTTTTTGCACAGGAAACAGCCCGGCTTTTCAAGGGAACTTTTGTGCCGCTGGATGAGGTGAATAAGATTTACAGAG
>JAISCP010000014.1 GCA_031265495.1 Heliobacteriaceae bacterium
TTCGATTTCGGGGTGGGGTCAATTTGCACCATACCAGTTCACCAAAAAAGACGGAGCTATCTGGACTAAAACATATGCAACATTTGAAAGACTTTCAATGACACACGGCCTTAACATAGCTAACAATGCATACGGACAAATCATAGGAGCTGATTTCCCTGTTGTTGAATTATCTAAAGGATGGAAATTCTTACCAACGGCTTACATTTCATATAACGGAGGACATCAAACATTTAACGGCGTAAGCATGTATCAAAACGGCGGCCAAGGCGGATTTATGGGAACCTTCAACAAAGGTGACTTCATTGGTTCAGTTCTTGCTTACGGAGGAGGTTACAACAACGAAATGTCATTAGCCGGCAACACTGAAAACACAGGTAACTGGTTTGCGGGAACTGCGGTTAAGGGTGCATATAACTTCCATCCGTTCAGAAACTTCATTATTCAGCCTAACTTACTTGCAAGTTACAATATCTTCGGCAAGCAGAACTGGTATTCTAACTACGGAGCGTTGAGCATGAATTCAGGCTTGCTCAACGGAATAAACGTAGCTCCGGGCTTGAACCTTATTTACGGCAGAGAGAGTTGGAGTGTTTACCTTACAGCGTTGTATATGTATAACATAAATGACAGCGTAGGGGGTCGTGCGGGCTCAGTTAACCTTCCGGGCTTAAGTATGCGTCACGGATATTTGGAGTACGGTGTAGGAGCAACAAAGACTTGGAAAGACAGATTGTCGTCTTACGTTCAATTTGTAATTCGCAACGGCGGACGAACAGGCGTCGGCTTTCAGTTAGGGCTAACTTGGAAGTTCTAGTAGTTATCTGTAACAGGTCAATCCGGTCGTTCTTGTATAGGTTATGGTGTGCTTATGTGCAGACCCTGAACGCTGCTTTGCTGCACCCACCATTGTAATCACTCGCAAGCTCGTGAACAATGGATGTGCGAGTTCAGCATGACAGGATGGTTAAGGAGGGCTGGGTAAACCATTCAACCTTTCAACTCTATTTCCTATTTACTATTCCCTGTTTCCTGTTATAATAGTAATATGAAAAGAATTTTATTAATATTGGCTCTGTTGTTTATTCAGGCAGTGCATGCGCAAGATTTGGACAACATGCAGCCGGACATAAGAGATTATGACGGAATAGAAGTCCCGGCCGGAACTTTCATTCCGGTTATCAGCACGCAGGAAATTTCTACCCGATACTGTCCGGTCGGATATAAAGTAAAATTTATTTCTACAAATGACTTGTTTATGTACGAAACAAATATTATTCCGAAAGATACGGAATTCTACGGTTACATTGAAAAACTGAACGAACCGGTAATCGGTACAAACGGAGCAATGAAAATAAAAATATCCCGGCTGGTTCTTCCCGACGGGTTTGAAATTCCTGTCAGAGGCTACGTTTACACCAATAACGACAACATAATAGGCGGCGGAATTTCCGCTCCGGTAAAATTAATAGCAATGCCTCATTATCAAACCCCGTTTAAAAAGGTTACACTGCGCATGACCCCGAGTATGGAAAGAAAAATGGGCGAACACACTGTCATACGCTCGGGAGCGGAAGGGCTTATTATTTTAACCGGACCGGCGTGGATTACACACACCTTGACAAAATGAACGGTAACGGAGTAGGATTTAAATAAAGAAAGGGATATATTATGAAAAGAACAATCTGTTTAACAATTGCAGTTTTTATGTTAACCGCAAATATTTCTATTGCTGCAGGAAATTTTGATTATTCACGGTATAACACTCTAAAAGGAAGCGCGGTTGTCGTTCCTGCCGGACAAGTTTTTCAGGCTATTACAACAATGCCTGTCAGTTCCGAAACATTAACTCTGGGACAAACCGTAACCCTTGCTCTGCCTAACAGTTTTGCATTCGGAGGGAGTACGATTGCACCGGAAGGAAGTACCATTACCGGAACCGTGCTTGAAGTCGTTAAGGCAAAACACGGCAGTATGAATGGAAGACTGCTGATAAGATTTAATAAAATTGTAACTCCCGACGGAACCCAAATTCCTATATCGGCTGTAATCAGAACAACTGACGACAGCGGTCTTCTGGTCGGCGGAACAAGTATAGAAATAGCCAAAGATTATACCAAAGATATTGTAGCAGGTGCAGGTGCAGGCGCACTCGCCGGTCTTATAATTTCTCCTCTTGCAGGAGGAAGTATAGGTAAAGGCACTGCGCTGGCAACAGCGGTTGGAGCGACCGGCGGGCTGGTTAAATCACTCTGGGATAAGGGTTCTGACGTATCAATTCCGGTCAATTCTTTTGTTGAACTGGTACTTACCCAGCCTATAACAGTCAATCCTGTTAACAGAATATAGTAAATCGGGTAATTTAAAGAAGATGTTAAAAAGCTAAGATATAAGAAAAATTACTCTGAGGGAAAAAAATGCCAACTAAATACGATACAATCAAGGAGGAAAAAACTTACACAGCTCCGGCTGTAATCAGGGATGACGAGGACTTGGACTTAACGAAGTCTTTAATAATATCCGCTGCGCTTCACCCTGCGTCCGTATTTATTATCTGGCTGGTTGTTTTTATAATGGCGCTTCTTGGTATAAAACTTACTCTTTTTGACAGACCTGAGCCAAAAGTCAATGATATTGAATTTGTTTTAGTAGATAAAGAGGAACCTCCCATTAATAAAAATACACCGTACCGTGCAGATATAAATTCACGCGCGGGCGGCAAACACGACCCAAAAAAGAAAGTTTCCATGCCTTCCGCTCCTGCCGGTCAGCCAAAACCTCAGGCAGCAGCGCCTAAACAGCAAGCCGCACCCAAACAACAGGCTGCTCCAAAACAGCCGTCCGTTCCGCAGGCATCAAAGTCAACACAGCAGGAAGCTCCGGCAAAACCTGCCCCCAAACCGCAGCCGCCAACAGCACGTCCTTCAATTAAACCTCCGGCAACGCCTAAAGCCGTAAGCACACCTTCTTCAGCTTTCACAGTGCCGGTGCCTAAAGGAGGTTCGGGAAATAAAAGCTATTCAACCGGACCGGTCAGCGGGACTTCCTCAGGAGTTTCTTCGGGAACATCTTCCTCGTCTTACGCGCCCGCACCTGCACTCGCGCCGACAGGCGCAGGCGCACAGAAGCTTGCCGGAGGAGGAGGAGCGGCAGGAAATCCCGGACCGGGCAATCCGAACGGAAGACCGGGTATCGATGCAATTAAAGAACCCGATTTCGGGCCTTACATGCGAGACCTGCAAAGACGTATAAAAATGAACTGGGACCCCCCAAAAGGCAATGAAAGCAAGCGGGTAGTTTTGCTTTTCAAAATAGCAAGAGACGGCAGACTGCTTTCGTGCAGCGTATTTAAGTCATCAGGACTGCCAAGCTCAGACAAAGCAGCAATTAACGCTGTCCAGTTAACCGCGCCGTTCAGACCGCTTCCGGCGGATTTCAAGGGGCAGAGTATAGACATTCAGTTTACATTTGATTACAATGTATTCGGAGCGTCAGGGTATCAATAAAAAAAATATTATGTAAAATTAACTCGAAAGGAACAAAAAAATGGATTTACTATTAACCTCAATTAAAATGGATTGGCCGGTATTGCTGCCGATTTTAGTCTGTTCAATTCTGGTGTTGGCAGTTGTTATCAACAGAATTGCGTTCTACAGCAAGAACAAAAGAAATATCGTTGAAAGCAGATATATTCAGAGTCTGCAAAAAGAGCTTGCAAACAGCAATCTTTCGGGAGCGGAGAGCATAGCCGTACGATGCGGCGGAGTAGTGGGAGAAGTAACCGAAGAAGCGGTAAGAATTTTCTCCGAACAGAGAAAAGGGTTTTCCCGTTCGTTTGATATTGCCGCAGCGCTTGCAACAAGAAAGCTTGAGAGCCACTTAACAATACTCGGTACAATAGGCGGGGTCGCGCCGTTTCTGGGGCTGTTCGGCACAGTTGTGAGAATTCTCTATACCTTTCAGGATCTGGCAACACAGGGAAACCAATCCGCAGCGGTTGCAATGGGTATAGGTTCCGCGCTGATTGCAACGGCTTTCGGGCTCGGGGTCGCGATTGTTGCGGTAATCTTCTACAACTCCTTCCAGTCAACGGTTAAGCATTTTGAAGACGACTTCCAGTTAATCAAGCTGTTATTTTTAAGTTTTGCGGACAACGAAGATGAACAAACCATGCAATCGCAGTCAAATATTTCATTAGCGTAAAACTACCCTCCCCTTGAGGGAGGGTCGAAATCTCTGATTTCGGGGTGGGGTATAAAAAAACCGTTAAGCGCGTTCAACAAAAAAAGCAAAGGAGTTGCGAGGCAACTGTCGGAAGCCGGTCAGAGGTAAAATATAAAAAAATTGGGTAAAACTTTAAAAAGGCGAATGACACTAACATTAACTTGAAAGGATATAAAAAACAATAAAACCCTCACCCGAATTTCCAGCCTACGGCTAAGAAATTCCACCCTCTCCCAGAGGGAGAGGGAATAGATATAACAAGCAAAGGAGACAGGTAACAACTAACAGAAGCCGGTTAAGGGTAGAATATAAATACTAAAGGTAAAACCTTAAAAAGGCGGAAAAGGGTAAAACCAACTTGAAAGGGCATAAAAAGAAATGGCATTTAAAACAAATAAAGGTAAAGAAGCGCTTTTTACGGAAATAAACATAACGCCGCTGACGGATATTTTTCTGGTGCTGTTAATCATCATGATGGTTGTGGCGCCGACATTCCAGTCAATGGATAATGCAATTTCAATCCCCGAAATTAACAGCGGAACCGCAATCGAGCAGAAGAATGCGGAAATAGCCGTAACCAAAGAGGGTAATATTTATTTGAACGGCAAACCAATAACAGACGCGCAAATTGCCGGCGAACTTATTGCCCTGAAAGCTTCCTTAGAAAAAGCGGAACTTGTAGTTAAAGCCGATGAGAAGGTTAAAAGCGCTAAGATAATGGAGATTATGAACGCCGCACAGGAGGCTGAATATAAAAAACTTATTCTTGCGGGCGAACCGCTGAGCAAGAAAGCGCAAAAAGAACTGGAGAAAAAATGAGCCGCAGAGATACATTCAATGAAATAAACATAACACCGCTGACAGACATTTTTCTGGTACTGCTGATTATTATGATGGTAATCGCGCCTCTGCTTGACCAGCAGGGGGTTAACCTGACCGTGCCCGAAAATGTATTAGAAAAACAGCACAATAAAGAAGCAAAGATTATGACATTTATGATTTCTGCGGATGATAAGTTTTACCTTGACGGCGCGGAAGTCGAACCGGCAAATCTGGAAAAAACTATCAAAACACAATTAAAAGATTACCCTGACGGGTTGATGATAAGAACGGACGCAAATTCCACACACGGCGCTATTGTAAAACTTATGGACAACGCAAGAAACGCCGGCGTAACCAGTATTTCTGTCGATGAGATTTAAGCCTGAATAGGTTTTATAGCATTAATTTCATCAATAATTTTACGTTTAACGCTTCTTGTTTCAATTGACTCCTGCAGGCGCAAAAAATAACATTCGGACAGCCCGAAAAGTTTTGTAAGCCTGAGGTCAGTATCGGCCGTAATTTTACGGGTATTATTTATAATGGCATGGATACGGTTAGGGGGTACAAAAATAGCTTTTGCCAATGCATTCTGCGATAGTCCGAACGGTTCCAAAAATTCTTCTTTAAGTATTTCGCCTATTGAAGGCAGTTCAATATTCATGACAACATCCTTTATTTTTATTATACGGTACGTACCACGTAATGTCAACCCTTATATTAAGATTAATGATAATCCACAATCTCAACATTATAAACATTATTGTCAAACCACTTAAAACAAAGTCTGTATTGGTCGTTTATCCTGATAGAATGCTGCCCTTGCCTGTCCCGTTTAAGAATTTCAAGTCTGTTATTGGGCGGAATTCTTAAATCAGATAAAACATCTGCCGCATCAAGCATAAGTAGTTTTGCTAACGCTTTCTTCTGAATATCACCCGGCAATTTTTTAGAAAACTCTTCATTCCAAATTTTTTCAGTTTCTTTACAGTTAAAAGATTTTATCATAAGAGTATTATACCACACAGAATTACCTAACCTATACACTTAGCCGCCTTTCCCCGCCGCGTCATTGCGAGCGACCGGAGGGAGCGCGGCAATCCAGTAAAACTTCTTTTGGATTGCTTCGTCGCTTGCCGTGCAAGCTCCTCGCAATGACAAAGCAACAATCCTATTCACTATTTACTAAGCACTATTTACTAATACCCTCATCCGCCGCTACGCGCCACCTTCTCCCAGAAGGGCAGGCTGAGCCTGCACGACAAACAAGGCGAGCTGTGCGAGCCGTAGTTTGACGGGTCAGAGTGGCATCCAAAGCACTGTGCTCTACCCGAAATTTATTCAACCGTTCAACCTTCAACTTTTCAACCTTTCAACTATTTCCTAATTGCTTGCTTACATTTTATGTTGGTGCTACAATCCACATGTTATAGATTTACACAAAAAGAAGGAGAAATTTATGGTAAATGTAGCAATTAACGGCTTCGGAAGAATCGGCCGTAATACTTTAAGAGCAGCTGTTCAGGAAGGCATTTTTGATAAAATCAACTATGTTGCAATTAATGACCCGGGACTTACCCCGAAAGACGCTGCGCACGTATTTAAATACGACTCTGTTATGGGCAGATTTTGCGGTGATGTTGAAGCTGCGGAAGACGGTCTTGTTGTTAACGGCAAAAAAATAAAATTTTATGCTGAAAAAGATCCTGCGCAATTGCCATGGAAAGAACTGAATGTTGATGTTGTAATTGAGTCAACAGGCTTCTATACAGATGCTGAAAAAGCAAAAGCTCATATTACGGCCGGCGCTAAAAAAGTTATTATCTCTGCTCCGGCAAAAAACGAGGACAAAACAATAGTTCTCGGCGTTAACGAACACGAATACGACCCTGCAAACCATCACGTAATCTCAATGGCTTCTTGTACAACAAACTGTCTTGCGCCGGTTGCAAAGGTAGTTCTGGAAAATTTCGGTATTGTCAGAGGTTTGATGACAACTGTTCACTCTTACACAGGCGACCAGAGACTTCTTGACGCAGGACACAAAGACCCGCGCCGTGCAAGAGCGGGCGCTTTAAATATCGTTCCCACAACAACAGGGGCTGCTAAAGCGGTTGCGCTGGTGCTTCCTGAATTGAAAGGCAAATTGAACGGTTTTGCAATGAGAGTTCCGACTCCTGATGTGTCGGTAGTAGACGTTGTGTTTGAAACCGAAAAACCTGTTACTGCCGAAGCTGTAAATGCTGCTTTGAAAGCTGCCGCTGATGGAAAAATTCTTGCTTACGAAGAAGCTCCGCTGGTTTCAACCGACTTTATCGGTTCCTCTCAATCGTCAACGGTTGACGCGGCATTGACAATGACAATGGGCGATAATATGGTTAAAGTTATTTCGTGGTATGACAACGAGATGGGTTATTCAACACGCCTTGCCGAAACAACTTTGCTTGTTGCACAAAAATTGTAGATCTTATTGATCGGGAATGAACCGTCATGCCTGAACATTGACCTGTTTCAGGGTCTGCTACATGCACATCATAGCCGTCACGTCATCCTGAACTCGTTTCAGGATCCGGCACATGATAAAATCACACCTTCATCTCAATTTCATTTGGGCGAATTTATTCGTGGTAATTTGTCATTGGACAGATCCTGAAATAAATTCAGGATGACGCGGAGGTTGTTGAATGTTGATGTAAACTTGTATATTATTACTATAATTAATATAAAAAGGACTGATTAAAGTCAGTCCTTTTTTGTGCCGGCAGTTAACGCCGTAAAATTTAGTCTATGCCACAGGCTGTTTTGTCCTATGCGCGTTTTTGTATTATTTGCTCTTCAACTGCTCTAAAATTCTGCATTTCTCTTTTTTGCGTGTTATTATTTTTTTCAAGCTTTCGACCTTTATCGAAAACCTTTCTTGCTGCTGTTGGGAGTTTAGGTTTTTTCATTTTTTGTAGATTTTTGGGACCCCAAAAACTACTGCCCTGAAAGGACAACGGCGTAAGCAACATTATGTTCATAAATTTTTCTCCTATATAAATATTTCTTTTTTGTTTAAACCGCAAAGTTCCGGTACAGCAAGAACGTGGCTGCGCTTTAAATTGGAAGCGGCTTCATCTTTTTTTGAATTACCGGAGGATGTGCTCAAAGCTATGGCGTATCCTTCCATTAAGCGGTTCTGTGTCCGCTGCATATTTTTTATGTAATCCAAATCCTCTTGAACGCGGGCCAGCCTGGCATCCAAAGAAGTTTTTTCATCACCGAATACGGGAAGTTTTTTAACATTTTGTGTGTTCACCGATAAAATTTTCACCTTTAAATTCCTTTTTTTTTAATTATAAAATTAAACAAAAAAGAATTTGCCGGAATTAGCATATATTGTTACATCTCTTAACTTACATATCCTGCAAGGACTTCATTTTCGCGCATTTTTTTCAGCGCCCGCAGCTCTGTCTGACGGATACACTCTTTTGTTACGCCGTAAAGACTGCCTATTTCTTCAAGTGTACGTCTGGAATTGCCCAGTCCGAAGCGCATTTTTACAACTGCCTGTTCCCGCTCTTTTAATGTTGAGACAACTTTTTCAATATCACAGCGCAGGCTCTCAAACTCAACGCTTGCAACAACCGAAGTTCTTTCATCCTCCAGAATGTCCGCAATATTAATTTCTCTGCCGTTTGCGTTTTCCAGACCGCTCTCAATAGAAATTCTTTTTGAATATGCGGACAAAAAGACGTCAATTTTATCTGCCGGAAGGTTCATCTTCTTTGCGACTTCTTCAGTACTTACCTGTCCGTTAACCTGCTCCATTTCGCGTTTTATTTTGGAGAATTTCGACAGTGTTTCCTGAATATAAACCGGAATTTTCATGCAGTGCGACTGCTCGGAAACAGCCTTGAACATTGCTTGTTTAATCCACCAGCTTGCGTAGGTTGCAAACTTGTAGCCCAGCTTGTAATTAAATTTTTCCGCTGCAACCATTAAACCCACATTCCCTTCCTGAATAAGGTCAATCATCGGGATGCCGGAGGCATGAATTACTTTTCCGGCTATGGTTACAACGAGTTTAAGATTAGCCTGAATAAGTTTCCGCTTAGCTTCGATATCGCCTTCTTTGGCTTTCTTTGCGGTTTCACGTTCTTCCTGCGCACTCAGCGGTTTATAGCAGGAAATCTCTTTGATGTAATCATTTACCTCATTCATGCTCAGGCTCCTCTCACAATAATTCACGGATATAAAACACGATATATATTTAGTATATAATAAAGTATATACTAAGTCAACCCATGTGTTAAGAAAAATTTACATCCGGAAAATAGTGTCGACATTCATTTAATCTTCGCCTCAAGTCCGGAAAGCCGTGCTTCAAGCGCTTTGTTTTGGGCTTTTAGCTGTTTGTTCTCTTTTTCAAGTTTTGCTACTCTGGTTTGAACCGCCGCCGCGTCATTCTGAACTTGATTGACTACTTTTGCCGAAATCTCCTGATTTCGTGCAAAATGTCTGGTTTCCCACAGAATCTCTTTGATATTCTTATCCAGCTCCTTTACCGCATTAACCAAAGCATAGAGAATATCCTCTGTGCGAACCGCCAAAAATCCCTCATAACCCTTGCTTACCGCGTCAGGGAATATCTTTTGTAAATCCTGCGCAATTACGCCAACCCTCGGTGTTTTTGCCTTGTCATCTTTAAGGGTGTAATTGAACACTTTTATCTGTTTAATCTTCTCAAGCCCGCTTGTGTTTTCGCCTTTAATATTTTTCAGGCGTTTATCGGAAGGATTAGTAAATGTACCGCTAACTTCAAGGCTGCCGGGTATATAAACTTCACTACCGCTTACACCTATCCACACTTGGTTTGTTGAGTTGGTTGTATTCGGTGTACCCGTCGGTCCTGAATTAGCTCCTATACAGGTCTTGTTTGAACCGGTAGTTACATTGCCGCATGCAAGATAACCTAAGCCGGTGTTATAACTCCCTGTGGTGCTAGACTGCAATGCAGAATAACCCACGCCGGTGTTACCATTCCCTGTGGTGGGCGATAACACAAAAGAGCCCACACCAACGTTAGCACCCCCTGTGGTGTTTAACATTAATGTATAAAAACCCACGCCGAGGTTATAGTTCCCTGCGGTGTTGGATACCAATGTCTCATAACCCACGCCGATGTTACCACCCCCTGTGGTGTTGCTGGACAATACACCATGGCCCACGCCGGTGTTATAACTCCCTGTGGTGTTGGAACTCAATATACTCCTGCCGAAACCTATATTATAGGTTCCTGTTTTATCTGCAGGAACATTTCCAAAGTATATCCTTGAACCGTCAATATACAGACCCGCAATGGTATTTGACCCGTCTTTAAATAAAATATAATTTGGAGTGTTAGCGCCTTTATTTAATATCAAACGTGCATTGTCTGTTGTGGCTTTAGTAGCCGCACCTATTATTACGCTTTCGGCATTGCCTGTGCCATAATATATGCCCGGCCCGTTTGTTGCTAACTCCGCCCACAGTGACTCTCCGCCGCCTGAGCCGCCGGCGGAGATGTTGCTTTTCATCCGCCGCGTCATCAAAGGAGCAAATGCCGCCAGAATTATTGCCATTACCAGCAGAACTATCATCATCTCCGCCAGAGTGAAGGCTTGGCGCGTCATTGCGAGCGACCGGCGGGAGCGCGGCAATCCAGTCAAAACTGTTGATTTTCTGGTTTGTTTCGTCGTTTGCGGCGCATGCTTATCGCAATGACGAATTAATAAATTAGGATGAAAGCCTTGCTTGACGCCGCTAGAAAGCCCCCCCCCCCCCCGAAAGCGGCTCTACACCTGCATTACAGCCGTTTCCAAATACTTCTCTCATAACCATTCCTCCTTCTTCAATTATCACAGCAGAATTATACAATATTTAGTCAAATCTTGTCAAATGTAACATAAAAATACCATTAGGGGTTAGAGACTGGAAACCAGTATTTTCAACGCTATTCACTATTTACTAAGCGCTATTTACTAATTTAGCTATACCTCTTAATCACTTACACTTAGTTTTCGTACTCCAATCAAGGCCGCTGCAGTGCAGATAGTCCATGTTTTCGTTTTGGATTACCCAGCCCGTAGTCCAGCCGGAAACAAATAGGCTGTTTGTTGTCGGAACATTTGCTATTGTCTTATTGATACCGTAAGGCAAAATGCTGTCTTTCGTTATATTAAATTGAAATATATCTCGGCCCCATGTGTTGGGAAGCTTTTTACCGTTTATATCAAATATGACATTCCCGCAAAGAGGATCCAGAAGATGATTGCCGTCATCGTACGAACATTTAGGACTAAGTGAAGTTACCATCGCTATTGTTCCGTCATTTAATACAAATTTTATACGTTTGTTAGTATCAAAATTTTCTTTAAATTCGTCTCCCGCCGGTAATATTCTGGGGTATTGGCTGTAAAAACAGCCTGATTGAACATCGCAATATTTTACGACGTTAAAATATGGTTGTATCAAGATATTATAGAGGTTTCTTGACCCTTCGGATGTGGTGTCCGT
>JAISCP010000050.1 GCA_031265495.1 Heliobacteriaceae bacterium
CGGGTCAGCGGATTTTCGGTAGGGCGAAGCCCGTTAGTTGTTGGGAAACCACGCTTTCCCAACAACCCGAATAATCCAAGACAAGCCCGGAATGACGCTGATACGATAGATTTCAGCATAACGGAGAGGCATTGAAGTTCAAAGGATTTTAACGGGACAGTTCTGGAAATAAGTTCAGCATGACAAGGGAGGTTAAGGTGGGCTGTGGCAATCCTTTGCTGTTCCCTCTTTCCTGTTTACTATTCCCCCTAACAAGACTTCTTTTGGTATAATCCCGCTAAGCATATAAATTGAGCCGCAAACAACCGTTAAAGTTTCGTCTTTCGGAAGTCCGGCAAGAGATTGGAATTTTTTGCCGCGCTGCCCCCTCCCCCCGAATTTGCGGGAATTTTTAAATTCATAAAAATATACGTCATCGTGCACGCGGAAAAGAACTTCCGCCATTTTTTCGTAATCTTTGTTTTGCATACATCCAAACACAAACCTGCGCGCTCTGTCAGGAAAATAAAAGTCCAAACTTTCACGCAGCGCGCGCGCTCCGTCAGGGTTATGGCAGGCGTCAACTATAAGGTTTTCATTCACAATCTGAAACCGCGCGGGATGATTAACCTTTCTTAAACCGGCTTTAATCGTTTCATCAGAAATTTCAGGATACAAAAGCTCAAGCGTTTCAAGCACAAGCGAAAGATTTTCCCGCTGGTAACATCCCTTTAGTGAAAGGAACTCGGAAAATTCGGACATCCTGCTTTCGGAACAGCGGGTTTCGGAAGCCCTGATTACGGGACAGCCGGGCTTTATAATCCCTTCTTTTTCAAAAGTAATTTCTTCAAGCGTTCCGCCGAGCCGTTCGGTGTGGTCGTAGTCAATATGCGTTATAACAGCGCATAAGTTAGACTTAATGACATTTACGGCGTCAAGCCTGCCGCCCAGACCTGTTTCCAGAACCGCAGCATCTATCTTATTATCGGCAAAATATTTGAACATTACGGCGGTTAATATTTCAAACTCGGTTAACGCAATATTATTTTTGTCCGCAACAGCGCAGACTTCAAAAACCGGACCGGCAAAATCCTCTTGTGAAATCTCCCGGCCATTTATTTTAATCCGCTCGGTGTAATCATAAATGTGCGGACTTGTATATAATCCTGTTTTTAACCCGGCTTCACTCAGGACGGAAGCCAGCATGGCGCAAACCGAACCTTTGCCATTGGTGCCTGCGGCATGAATACATTTAAGTTTGTCCTGAGGGTTTCCGAGCAGTTCCAGCACAGCCGAAATCCGCTCCAATCCCAGACTAATGTGAAATCTTCCCGCGCTTGTGAGTAATTCTAAAGCCTTATTATACATTAAGCCCCTTTAACTGCGCAATTATCTTTTCGCATCCGTCAAATTTTGCCAGTGCAAAAGAATTTTGCTTTATTTCATTTAAATAATCAGGGTTTTGCGCCAGCTGCATAACCGCATTTTTAAGGCTCTGCTTTGTCAGGTCAGGGTCCTCAATACAAATTGCGGCATTGTGTTCAACCATGTAAAGCGCATTTTTACGCTGGTGGTCTGCCGCAGCATGCGGGAACGGAATAATTACCGGAGCCGCGCCGCTTGCGCAGATTTCCGACAAACTCAATGCTCCCGCACGCGAAACCGCTATATCACCTGCCTTTAAAACTGCAGCCATATTGTCAAAATAAGGATTTATTATCAAATTTTTATCATTTTCGTATTCGGGATAAATTTTTATCAGGCGCTCAATAACCCGCTCAAAATTTTTCCTGCCCGTCTGGAAAATAACCTGCATGCCGTATTCGGAAAATTCCTTCAAAAGTTCAACCGCCGCGTCATTAATCGTCTTCGCCCCCTGTGAACCGCCCGTAACACAGAGCGTTAATTTGTCTTTAAGCCCCAAAATCTCCCTTGCGCGCTTCTGTGAAAGCGTCTTAAATTCAGCTCTGACAGGATTTCCGTTTACATGGATGTTTTTGTTTTTGATAAATTGTTTTGCGCTTTCAAACCCAAGCGATACGCTTGCGGCAAAAGGAGCAAGTTTTCTCGAAACCAGACCGGGCATTGCATCGCAATCGTGAATCATATAAGGACATTTCAAAATTCTGCACGCAATTAAAACCGGAGCGCAAACATATCCGCCCGTGCCAAAAACAGCACACGGTTTATATTTTTTCAGGTAATAACCCGCCTTAAAAGAGGCTTTCAGCAAATTGAACAGCCATTTTATAAACTGTATTCCGAATTCTCTGGGCATGCTGTTAATTTTCACCGCAAGGAAGCTGTAACCTTTTTGGCGGGCAAACTCAAATTCGGGGTTTTGAGGACTGCCCGCATAGTAAACCTCATGCCCTTCTTCCAGAAGGGCATCCGCAACAGCCGCCGCCGGATATATATGCCCGCCGGTGCCGCCGCCGGTTACAAAATATATTTCTTTACCGCACATTAACTTCCTCTTGTTTTTTTATCATTTTAATCCGTTTTCTGGAAATGTTCAAGAGAATTCCAACCATCCATAAAGAAACAATCAGCGATGAGCCGCCGTAGCTTATAAACGGAAGCGGAACGCCCGTTGCCGGAAGGAATGAGCTTGCAACGCTCATGTTCATAAATGCCTGAAAAGTTATTGAAAAAGTTAATCCGACAGCCAGAAGCTTTCCGTACATGTCAGGACAGCGCGTTGCAACAAGAAATCCTCTGTTAATAAACGTAAAAAACAGCCCCGCTATCAGCACACATCCGACAAATCCCCATTCTTCCGCTATAACCGCAAAAATAAAATCCGTATGACACTCAGGCAGATATTGGAGTTTTTGGATGGAAGCCCCGTATCCGACCCCGCTCAGACCGCCCGATGCAAACGCGATTAACGATTGAATAATATTATACCCGGCTCCCAGCGGATCCAAATCAGGATTTGTCCATGTCCTCAAACGCTGAAGCTGGTAAGGTTTTATAAACGCTGCCGCAGCGGCTATAAGCGCAAAAACCACAGCCCCGATGCAGCTGAAAAAAAGCTTTACGGAACCGCCGCCGCCCAAATACATAACCACGCAGGTTGCCAGAAGCAGTATTACCATACTCAGATTCGGCTGGACAAAAATAAATCCTGTCATTATTAAAATCGGAATAAACGCTGAAATCCACTTTTTCCGGTCAAGCAAACGGGCATCATTGCGAAAAGCGCTCGCTAAAAGCAAAATCACCGCAGGTTTTGCAAACTCGGAAGGCTGCAGCTGAAACCCGAAAATATTTATCCAGCGTCTTGCGCCGTTAACCATTACGCCCGCAGAGGTAAAATCAACCAGAACAAGCGAAACCAGTATAATAACCGTCAGCGCAAAATCCCACTTAGGCAGTTTTTTGTAATCATAATTTATAAAAAACTTCAACCCGAGAAAGCCTGCAATAAAGCATCCTATCTGTTTTAACAGAAATTGCGCCGGGTTTCCGCCTTCGTCAAGACACTTTGGCGCAGTTGCCGAAAAAATTGCCAGAAAACCTATTATGACAAGAAATGAAACCGCCACAAACAAAGTTTTGTCGGGAGAAGACAAAATGGTGTTATTATCCGAGTCTTTTTTGGACATATTCTTTAAATACCTTTCCCCTTTCCTCATACCCGCTGTACATATCAAAACTTGCGCATGCCGGAGACAGCAGGACTGCATCCGGTTTCAGCGCAATTGCCCTGTCAACTGCATTTTCCGTTGATGAAGCCCGCTCAATATTTGTAAATCCGTTCTTTTTCAGATTTTCTTCAAAACGCTGCGCTGCTTCGCCTATCAAAATCACGGATGTAATGTGCTTTTTAACCTCGTTGCAGAATCCCGTTAAGTCCGTATTTTTATCCCGCCCGCCGGCAATCAGAACCACATTTGAGTTATCAAAAGATTTTACCGCAACTATTGCGGCTTCCGGGTTTGTCGCTTTAGAGTCATTGTAAAAATCAATTCCGTTAAAAGAAGCGAATTTTTCCATCCGGTGTTCGGGAACTTTGAAAGATTTTACCGCTGATACAATTTTATTGTTTTGAACACCGGCAAGTTTGGCGCAGATTACCGCACACATTATGTTTTGGTAATTGTGTTCCCCAATCATGGGACAGTCTGCAAGGCGGATAATCTTTTCTTCAACGTTGTTTCTTTTGTAGAAAATCGCTTTGTCTTTCACATAAGCGCAGTTTTCACCTGTATCCGCTCCGAAAAGGAAAACCTCTCCCCCGCATACTTTTGCAAACTCAAGCAGCCGTTTGTCCAGAGCGTTTAATACGGCAAAATCCGGTGATTTGAACATTTTTGCTTTAGCGTTAAAATAATTTTCTTCTCCTTCATGCCAGTCAAGGTGGTCAGGGGTAAAATTCGTCCAGACCGCAATGTACGGCGTAAAATTCGGACTCATTTCCAGCTGGTAAGAACTGCATTCACAGACAAAATAATCGGGCGGAGCCTCCAGCAGACTGCAGGGTGGAATTCCGTAATTTCCGCATGCAGCCGCTTTGAAATCCTGTCCGAGAATATGCGCGGTAAGCGCGGTAACGGTTGTTTTGCCGTTGGTTCCTGTAATTGCAATGAACGGCTTGTCTGTCTGTGTGTACGCAAGCTCTATTTCCGAAATAACCGGAATATTCCGGGATTTAACTCTTTGGATTATCTCGCTGTGCGGCGGAATTCCCGGACTTGTTACAGCGAGTTGAAAGGTTGAAGGGTTTACAAAGCGAACAGGCGAAGAATGAGCCTTGTGAGTCTGTATCCCGAGTGGAACGAGGGTGAAGGGTTTACCCTCCCCTTGAGGGCATTGGTAACTTTTTATTGCTTCGTCATTGCGAGCGAAGCGAAGCAATCCAGTCAAAAATGTTGATTTTACTGGATTGCCGCGTCGGGCTAACTCCCTCCTCGCAATGACGTTATCAACACAAAGTTTCCATTCTCCCCCTTTAAGGATGGTCAAAATTCGCTTTGGCAAATTTCGGGGCGGCGCTGCAAGGAGTTGAAGGGCTTTTTCATGTCCTCCTGTTTCAATTTTTATCCCCAAAGCGGTTAATTCTTCAATCACGGTTTTGTCTTCCGGTGTTTCCGTCCGCTTTTCCGTAATAAAAACATCCGCGCCCTGACTGTTAAGGTATTTAGCCGCTGAAATCCCGCTTTTTGATAAACCTAAAACCAGAACTTTTTTCATCTGCCCCCCGTATAAAACAACAGCAGCGCCGCCGTACATAATAAAGCCGAAACCGCAGTAAAGGCTTTAACTATTTTTCCTTCGCTCCAGCCGCAAAGTTCAAAATGGTGATGCAGCGGCGACATTTTAAACACTCTTTTGCCGGTAGTTTTGAAGCTCCAAACCTGAATGATTACAGACAGAGTTTCCGCAATAAAAACACCGCCCAAAAATATAAGCAGCAATTCAAATTTACACATAACCGCAAGAGTTCCGAGCAGTCCTCCAACGGCAAGCGAACCTGTATCGCCCATGAACACTTTGGCTTTAGGAGCGTTATATTTCAAAAAACCAAGCAGCGCTCCCGCAGCCGCAGCCGAAATTATCGCAGCCTGAGGACATCCGCTCAAAAACGCAATAACCGCTGCCGCAGCAAATGCGGGAATTCCCGAAGACGCCGCCAGTCCGTCCAACCCGTCCGTAAGATTAAAGGCATTTGAAGAACCTGTTATTATAAATAATGCAAGCACCGGATAAAACCATGACAATTCAAAAAAATGACCTCCGATGCTTAACCGCGTTGCTTCCGGTTCCGCCATCAGCAGGTACAAAACCGGCAAAAGCGCAATAACAAACTGTCTTAAAAATTTTCCTTTAGCGGAAAGCCCGTCATTGCCTTTGCCTTTTATTTTCAGATAATCGTCCTGAAATCCCGCAAAAGTATAAAACATTAATGACAAAAGAATAATAAACGCTTTAGTATCCAGTTTTTGCGCAAGCATAAGGGTGGTTATTGCGGCAATCATTACCGCGCCAATTATGAAAACCCCTCCTGTGGTGGGAGTTCCCTCTTTCCGCGCATGGGTTTGCGGCGCAACATCCTTAATATACTGCCCTATCATTTTTTTTTGTAAAAAATCAATGTACGGCACCCCGAAAAGCAAACATAGTATTAAGCCGAGCAAAAATGCCACTGTTATCATTATCATCGGCCGGCCCTCCTTAGTTCGTAAATTATTTCCTCAAACTTCATTGCTCTTGAAGCCTTTAGAAATATTGTATTACTCTCATTAAAATTGGCAAGAATGTAACGGGATACTTCAAGGTTTGTGTTAAAGCGCTTAACCTCACAAGCCGAAATCCCGTCTCCGATGTGCTTTGCCAACGCGCCAACGGTTAAAACGGCTGAAGGTTTCTGTTCAGCTGCTTTCAACTTTTCGTCCAAATATTTCCCCACGTCCTTATGCAGTGCAGCTTCTTCATTGCCAAGCTCCCCCATATCACCTAAAACTACAACCGGATTTTTGTATAAGCTTAAAAATGCGCTCACCGCCGCCTTCATGGAGTCCGGGTTTGCATTGTAGCTGTCATTTATAATAGTAAACCTGCCGGCTTTTTCGGTTTCCCAGCGTTTTTCAACAGGCTTGTAAGCAAGAAGCCCCGCTCTGATTTCTTCATACGACATCCCGAACTTTTCGCCGGTTTCTATTGCCGCAAGAGAGTTTTCTATGTTGTAATCACCGGCGGCATTCAGTTCATACGATTTTCCTTTGTATAAAAATTCCGAATATCCGGGCTTTTGCTTCAAAATCCGCGCCTGCGCCAAAGAATAAAAAATCTTTTCACCTGCAAAATCCGCATACTTTTTAATCCTCTCATCATCATGCGCAATAAGCGTTCCTGTTTTTTTCTGATATTTTACAATCTCGCATTTTGCCTTTGCAATATTGTCCAAAGACCCCAGCCGCCCGATATGAGCGGAACCTGTATTTGTTATAACCGTAAAATCCGGTTCTGCGTATTTTGAAAGAAGCTCAATCTCACCCGGACCGCGCATACCCATTTCCGTTATTAACGCTTCCGTGTCCGCCGGCATTGAAAAAACTGTCCGGCAAAATCCGATTTCGTTGTTATGGTTTGAAAAAGTTTTGTGAGTTTTAAATTTTCGGCTTACAACTGCGGCAATCATTTCTTTAGTGGTGGTTTTGCCGGAACTGCCGGTAACGGCAATCGTTAACGGAGCAATTTTTTCCTTACGGATTTTCGCAAGCTCAAGGTACGTCTGCAAAGTATTTTCCACCCGAAAAACAAATTCAGCCGCCGGATAATCGTCTTTTACCGTAAAAAAACCCGCCGCTCCGGCTTCAAGCGCGGATTGGAGAAAATCTTCACCGTCAAAATTAGCTCCTTTCAAAGGCAAATACAAATCACCCTTTTTAATGGTTCTCGTATCAGTGGAAATATTGAATTTATCAACTATTTCATTCAGTTCCATAATACACATGATACTCCAAAAATACACCGGATTACAGTCTTTTAATAAATGTTAATACTGAAATAAAGTTGTCAGTGTTTATTTTCTATTGCTTTGTCATTGCGAGGACGAACGAGGACGAAGCAATCCAGTAAACTCAACGTTTTTGACTGGATTGCTTCGCTACGCTCGCAATGACGAAACAATGCAACATGAACACTCTCATAAAATTCCTCTTGACACATTGTTTTGAGCAAACAATAATAATATACGGGTCAATCGTTTTATAAATACCCTGAGTGGTTACGAAACCCCCCAAGCGAAAGGAAATTAAAGATGTACGCAATAGTCGAAACAGGCGGTAAACAGTACCAGATGGAAGAAGGGCGCTATATTGATATAGAGCTGCTCGAGTCCGAAAAAGACAGCAAAGTTGTATTTGATAAAATTGTAATGATTGTAAACGGCAAAAAATCCAAAGTCGGACAGCCTTACGTAAAAGGCGCATCTGCCGAAGGCACCGTGCTTGCCCACGATAAAGCAAAAAAAATTATCGTTTACAAACAAAGACCCAAAAAGGGTTACAGAAAGAAACAAGGGCACAGACAGTGGTTTACAAGGGTTATGATTAGCAAAATCAGAACCTCCGCCCAGAAAAAAGAAACTGCCCAAACAGCGGAAATTAATGATGTTGAAGGGCTGAACGGTTGAAAAAACGTTAAACGCGTTTAGCAAAACAAGCAAAGCAGACAGGTAGCAGCTGATAAAAGCCGGCAATGGGTAAAGCTGGTAAGTAATGAAGTAATTCCTGATAAAGGCGGAAAAGGGTAAAACTAACTTGAAAGGGCATAAAGAAAATGGCACACAAGAAGGGTATGGGGTCCACCCGTAACGGACGCGATTCGGAAGCAAAGCGCTTAGGCGTTAAAAGATTTGGCGGCGAAATAGTTAAAGCCGGCAATATATTAATCCGCCAAAGAGGAACTAAAATTCACCCGGGTAACAATGTAGGTATCGGAAGCGATGATACTCTGTTCGCTCTAATTGACGGACAGGTTAAGTTTGAACCTCACAGACGGGACAGAAAACAAGTCAGCGTTTACGCTGTATAATTAGTAAATAGTGAATAGGATTGTTAAAAGCCTGCAATAACCACCCCGTCATTGCGAGGAGCTTGCACGGCAAGCAACGAAGCAATCCAGCCAAAACCGTTGAATTTACCGGATTGCCGCGTCGGGCTTACGCGTTGCAATGATGTTATCAATAAAACCCCACCATAACCTCCCTGTCATCCTGAACTTGTTTCAGGATCCGGCACATGGCAAATCGTATTATTTTCTCAATTTTGTTTCAGCACCTATCTGCACAGGTAAAAAAATCTTACAGAAATTGTATATTTTTATCGGTGGCCAGATGCTGAAACAGCGGATTTCGGCGGGGCTGAAAGCCCCATGTGAGGTCGGACGTTACTCCGGCCGAACGCCGATAATCCAAGACAAGTTCAGCATGACGAGAGCGGTATGACGCGAAAAATTTAGGAGTTACGGAAATTGTTGTCTTCTTAAAAAATCATGTAACTAATTTCTTGACAAAAAACAAAAATTATGTTAGCTTTAGTTTAGCAGAAAGGTTGCAAACATGATTTTATGGGAATTTTTTGCTATTGCCGGGATTGTTTTCCTGATTTTAGAAATGGCGGTTCCGTCAATATTTTTCCTGAACCTTGCTCTTGCAGGCTTTTTAACTGCCGTAATTTCACTGTTAATCAGCGATTTTACAGCGTTAATCGTAATCTTTGTAGCGCTTTCGCTGCTTTCAATATTTATTTTAAGACCGATTTTAATCAAGAACAAAACGAAAACCGAAAAAACAGGTCTTGAAGCAAAATATATCGGACACAGCGCAAAAGTTATTAACACGGTTACGGGAACTTCCGGCGCGATTTCAATCTACGATGAGAGATGGGAAGCCCGCACGGAAAACAACGAAGAAATCCCGTCAGGATGCGGGGTTAAAATCCTCAGAAATGACAGTCTGGTTATGTACGTTACAAAGGAAATATGAATTTTGAACATTTTATTAATCGGAGCATTATTTTTAGTCTGTCTGGTCAAGAGTATTATAATTGTACATAAAGATGAAGCAATGGTTATTGCGCGGCACGGGCGTTATCAAAAAACATTAAATGCCGGGTTGCACTTTATTTTCCCGTTTTTAGACATGCCGCGAGCTATTGCTTTACGCGAAACAGTCTATGATTTTCCGCGCCGGAGCGTAACAACCAAAGATGACATTCCGATTATAATTGACCTGCTTTTATATTTTCAGATTGTTGATGCCAAAAGTGCGGTTTACGAAATTGCAAATTTGCCGGAAGCTGTTAAAAAATTAACCCGTATCACTTTGGAAAACTTTATCGGGCAATTGGAATTACAAGAAACCCTGGTTTCGCGCGATAAAATTAATAATGAATTAAAAACAATTCTTAACGACGCCGCAAACAAATGGGGTGTAAAAGTTAATCGCGTAGAACTTATAAATATAGATAAAGCGGAGTCAACACTAAAAGAAAGATTTTAAAAAAAAGGAGGAATTTATGTTTACATTTTTATTTATACTGGTTGCAGCACTGCTGGTTTATGTGTTCAAAGGCATTATAATTGTGCAGCAGCAGGAAGAAGTAATTATCCAGCGGCTCGGACGTTATGAAAAAACTTTAAATGCAGGGTTAAATTTCATTTTCCCGGTTTTGGATACGCCGCGTGCAATTACAAAAAGGTATTCACAAAAAGGCATGGACGGACATGCTTACTATTTTTCAAAACAGTCCGACCGGATTGATTTGCGTGAATCCGTCTATGACTTCCCGCGTCAGAACGTAATCACCAAAGATAACGTTTCAATTACTATTAACGCGCTTTTATATTTTCAGATTGTTGATGCCAAAAGTGCGGTCTACGAAATTGAAAACCTGCCGGAAGCTATTGAAAAATTAACCCAGACCACTTTGAGAAACCTTGTCGGACAATTGGAACTGCAGGAAACTCTGGTTTCGCGCGACAAGATTAATAATGAATTAAGAACCATTCTTGACGACGCCACAAACAAGTGGGGCGTGAAGGTCAACCGCGTAGAGCTTCAGGACATAATCACTCCGGTCGATATTCAGAACGCCATGGACAAACAGATGAAAGCCGAACGTGAAAAACGCGCGACAATTCTTGAGGCGGAAGGTTTGAAAGAAGCGGCAATAAAAAAAGCCGAAGGTCAAAAGGCAGCCGCAATCCTTACTGCGGAAGGGGTTGCGCAGGCTCGTGTTATTGAAGCCGACGCCGAAAAAGAAGCTATCGGACGTGTTATTGAAGCTTTGGCCAAAAACGGCCAGCCCGATAAATACTTAATCGCTATGAAATACCTCGAAGCGCTTAAATCAATTACCGCCGGCCAAAATAACAAAATTGTTTACATGCCATATGAAGCAACCGGTATTTTAAGCTCGGTGGACGGCATTAAAGAGATGTTTAATGCTAAAACCGGCTCGAATTAAGAGTGTAAAGATAATTTAACATCCATTTCTGAATTCCTGTCAATTTTGAAGCTTTTATTATAACCTTGTAGAGCAATGATTTACGATTGTTTTACCTTTTATAATGAATTGGATTTACTGGAAATTCGCTTGAATACCCTTAATGATTATGTGGATAAGTTTGTTCTCGTGGAAGCTGACAGAAACCAACACAATAAGCCAAAAGAACTCTGCTATGAAATCAACAAATCACGCTACGAAAAATTCAAAGACAAAATAATACATGTAGTCGTAGATGATTACCCTGAAAAAATACAAACATGGACAATCGAAAATCACCAGAGAAATTGCATTGAAAGAGGTCTGGCCAATTGCAAAGATGATGATATTATTATCATCTCGGATTTGGATGAAATACCCAACCCCGAAATACTTGTTAAATATTTAAACACACCGGGTATTGCTGCCTTTGATATGTTTTTGTTTAAGTTCTATCTCAATAACTTTTTATATTCAAACAATTGGAAGCACGGTTCAAAAATGCTTTCATATAAAGATTTTAAAAACATACTGGATAATGATGATTTTAACTCGTGTAATTTTGACACAAGAGCTCTAATCCCCGAATTAAATGAGGGGACCACCGCTTCAAAAATCAGATTATACTACGGCAAAAAACAAATTCATATAAAAGACTCAGGATGGCACTTTACTTGGGTTGGGAATAAAGATTTTATCACAAACAAAATGCAGGCAGTTTGCGAATCCGATTTTTATGAGGGCAAATCCGTTGAAGAAATTATTAAAGGTCTTGGCCGCGAGCTTTATATTCCGGTTGTTGTTGACGGCTCGTTCCCTGAATACATCCGGCAAAATCAAGACAAGTACGCTGACATGCTGCTGCCTGACGCAAGCCGGACAATTTCTCAGCTGGCCTTTATTCATAAAATTACAAGGCCGTTAAAGATTTTAAAAATAATTGCATGGTTTATCCCTGTCAAAAAAATCCGAAGAAACATATACCGTATTCTCGGGATTTAAACTAAGGTAATAATATCATTTTACACTATTTTGTTATGTTCTTATGAGCTGGAAATGAACTCCCGATTCCCGTCATGCTGAACTCGTTTGACAATAGCGAAATTTCACCATAACCACCCTGTCATGCTGAACTCGTTTCAGCATCTGCCTTCTGTACTGGGAAGTAAAGCCTAAAGGTATTGAATATTTTAACAGAGGTTAATCCGGTCATTCAGGATAATGTAACGGTTATGGTGTGATTTGTTATGTGGCAGACCCTGAAACGAGTTCAGGGTGACAGGAAGGTCGTTCAGGATGACGCGAAGGTTGTTGAATGTTTGTGTAAACTTGTATATTATTCCTTAAAATAATTGCGTTTGGTTTTACATTTTTTCGTTTTTTTGTTAAAATTAACAAAGAAATGACAGAAAAGGAACGAAAAATGACAAAAATGAAAACATATAACTGCGGTGAACTTAACCTGAACAATATTGATGAGGAAGTTACACTGTCTGGCTGGGCTTCCTGTATAAGAGACTTGGGCGGGATTGTTTTTATAGAATTGCGCGACCGCAGCGGCTTTTTCCAAATAGTTGCTGACCCGCAGGTTAACCCTGATGTACACAGAGCATTTGAGCATATCCGCACGGAATACGTTATCACGGTTAAAGGCGGAATTTCACGCCGTCCCGAAGAAACCTACAACGAAAAATACCCCACAGGTCAGGTGGAAATGTATCCTTCCCATGTGGAAATTTTGTCAAAAGCGCAGGCGCTGCCTTTTGTTCTTGATGACTGCGATGTTTCCGAAGATGTCCGCCTGAAATACCGCTACCTTGACATAAGACGCGAAAAAATGCTTAATAATTTAAAACTACGCCACAATATTGTGACTGCAGCGAGGAATTATCTGAATTCACAGGGATTTCTGGAAGTCGAAACGCCGATTTTGATTAAAACAACACCGGAAGGCGCAAGGGATTATCTTGTGCCGTCAAGGGTTCAGGAAGGCAAGTTCTACGCGCTTCCGCAGTCTCCGCAGATTTTTAAACAGCTTCTTATGGTCGGCGGGATAGAAAGATATTACCAGATAGCAAAATGCTTCCGTGATGAGGATTTGCGCTCTGACAGGCAGCCCGAATTCACCCAGATTGACCTTGAAATGTCCTTTGTTGAACAGCAGGATGTTATTGAAATTGTTGAAGGAATGCTTGCGGAAGGTTTTAAAGCGGCAGGCGTTGAGGTTCAGCCGCCGTTTGTCCAAATGACTTACAAGGAAGCAACGGAGCGTTTCGGCTCGGACAGACCTGATACACGCTTCGGTTTGGAGCTGTTTGACGTTACCGATATTATGGAAGCGTCAACTTTTCAGGCGTTTAAAGACGTAATTGCGGCAGGCGGAACCGTTCGCGCTGTTAAAATTCCGGGTATTGCAAACTACTCAAGAAAAGATATGGATGATGTGCGCAATCTGGCGATTTCATTCGGCGCCAAAGGCCTTGCATGGGTAACCTACATGGAAGACGGTGAAGTGAAATCGCCGGTGTTCAAGTTTTTGGACGAAAACCAAATCGCAGAAATTCAAAATCGCGCGGACGCGCAAAAAGGCGATATTGTGTTCTTTGTGGCTGATAAACCCAAAATAGTTTTTGATGTGCTCGGGCGTTTCCGGTTATATTTCGGGAAAAAACTCGAAATGATTGACGGGAACAAACATAATCTTTTGTGGGTTGTTGATTTTCCCATGTTTGAATACAACGAGGAAGAAGACCGTTATGTTTCGGTTCACCACCCGTTCACTGCGCCGAACCCCGAAGACATTGACAAAATGGAATCCGACCCTGCAAATGTACGTTCAATTGCTTATGATATTGTTTACAACGGCACGGAGCTTGGCGGCGGCAGCGTGAGAATTCACTCGCCGGAAATGCAGGAGCGTGTTTTCAAAGCTCTGGGGTTATCAGAAGAAGAAACGCGTACAAAATTCGGGTTTATGGTTAATGCTTTCAAATACGGAACCCCTCCTCATGCCGGTCTTGCAATCGGTCTGGACAGATTTGCCGCGCTTCTTGCCGGAGCCGAGTCAATCCGCGATGTTATTGCATTCCCGAAAAACTCTCAGGCAAAAGACTTAATGAGCGATGCGCCCGGAGAAGCTTCGTTACAGCAAATGCGTGAACTGCATTTGAAAAGCACCGTAAAGCCGATTTTGCATTGATAAATGCTTGCTTGTTTCAGGATCGCTTTGTTTTTTCACCTCTCCCTGCGGGAGAGGGTGCAAACACTTAACGAAACCGAAGGTTGAGTTTAGTGTTTGGGGTGAGGGGGCAGGCTGCACTCATATTTAATATACAAATCTTTTTTGTTATATAATTTTACTATGGAAATATTGCACAACGCAGATTACAATCCTGACTTGGCACTTGCTCTCGGCTATTTTGACGGTGTACATCCGGGTCATAAAGCTGTTATTAAAAGCGCCGCAGATTACGCTCGCCAACACGGAAACAAGTCCGCTGTTGTTACGTTTGTCGACCACCCGTGCTGTTTCCTGTACAATGTACACCCAAAATACATTCTTACGCGCGAAGAACGCCGGTGCAAAATATCCGAACTCGGAACAGATTATATTTATGAACTTGATTTTAAAAGTATTGCACATCTGAACGCTCAAGAATATCTGGCCTTTTTAACGGAAAATTTTAAGCCGGTTTCAATTTCCACAGGCTGCAACCATTTTTTCGGACTCAAAAAATCGGGAACAACCGAATATTTAAATAAAATGTCTTGCCGATACGGCTACAAATATTTTGAAATACCGACCGTTACTGTTCAAGACCGCAACCCGCAGAACGAGCAGCAGGTAATCAGCAGCACAGGAATCCGAAATGCACTTGCAGCCGGTGACATTCAAAAAGCAAATTCCATGCTCGGATACAATTTTACAATAACCGGAAAAGTTATTGCGGGGCAAAAACTCGGGCAGCAGCTCGGATTCCCCACAGCAAACTTAATCTATCCTCCGGAGTTGATAGATTTGCCTTTCGGGGTTTACTGCGTTTTGGTGAATATCGAGGAGGAAAATTTCAAAGGAGCTGCAAATTTCGGCGTACGCCCAACCATATCGGGTAAAGTTTCCGCCGCTGTTCTGGAAGTTCACCTGCTCGATTTTGACAGGAATATTTACGGGCAGGAGATTTCAGTTGAATTTCTCAAAATGCTCCGTTCAGAACAAAAATTTGACTCTGTTGAAGCGCTTAAAGCTCAAATAGCTAAAGATATTGGGTGAGATAGTTGAAATGTTGAATTACCCTCCCTCAAGGGAGAGTGTTAACTTTTTATTGCTTTGTCATTGCGAGGACGAATGTAATGAGGACGAAGCAATCCAGTCAAAACCGTTGAATTTACTGGATTGCCGCGTCGGGCTT
>JAISCP010000145.1 GCA_031265495.1 Heliobacteriaceae bacterium
TACGCGCTTTTAGATTTGGTAAAAGCACAGAAAATGGAAATGTCCGACGGAAAAATTACGCTTGCAGAGTGGAATGCAACGATTGATAAACTTGTAGAAATCCAACAAGCACGCCAAAATGAAGGGAAAAAATCAATATTTACCGGCGGAACCGATAGAAAGGATTATCGGACATCATTTGTAGTTCACCCGAACCAGAATATAGAATTTAGCGCAGAAGAAATGAATATGTTGTACGCAGCGATGGGAGTTTCATTTGCGTCCGGGACAAGCACCGGCACCCAGCCAGCCACCGGTACTCAACCGGCCACCGGCACCCAACCGGCCACCGGTACTCAACCGGCCACCGGCACCCAACCGGCAACCGGTACCCAACCGGCAACCGGTACCCAACCTGCCACCGGCACCCAACCTGCCACCGGCACCCAGTCAGCCACCGGTACCCAAAATAAACGTGTTGAAAAACAACAGAGGGGTGATGGTGAGGATATTACTTACTATGATGCATCCGGCAAGGAAATTAAGCAAATTAATAAAGACGTCTCCGGCAATATAGAGTCTACTGAGGAGTATGAATATGATACCTCCGGCAACAAAATTAAGTCAATTCATAAAGGCGGCTCCGGCAAGATAAAGTATACTTATGACTATGAATGTGATAGTTCCGGCAAGATAATTAAGAAAATTAGTAAAAACGGCTCCGGCAAGACAGAGAATACTTATGAGTATGAATATGATACCTCCGGCAAGATAATTAAAGAAATTAGTAAAGGCGGCTCCGGCAAGATAACAGGAACTATTGACAATGAATATGATACCTCCGGCAACAAAATTAAGTCAATTCATAAAGACGGCTCCGGCATATTAGGGTTTACTGTTGACCAGGAATATGATACCTCCGGCAACAAAATTAAGTCAATTATAAAATACGCCTCCGGCAATATAATGTCTACTTATGAGTATGAATATGATACTTCCGGCAAGGAAATTAAGCAAATTAAAAAAGACGGCTCCGGCAATATAATGTCTACTTATGAGTATGAATATGATACTTCCGGCAACAAAATTAAGTTAATTAGTAGAGACGGCTCCGGCAAGACAGAGAATACTTATGAGTATGAATATGATACCTCAGGCAACAACATTAAGACCATTGCTAAAGGCTATGATGCAGACGGCAAGATAGAGTCTATTCGGGACTATGAATATGATGCGTCCGGCAAGGAAATTAAGCGAATTGAAAAAGACGGCTCCGGCAAGATAACAGAAACTATTGACGATGAATATGATGCAGACGGCAAAAAAATTAAGCAAATTAATAAAGACGCCTTCGGCAATATAGAGTATACTTTTGACTATGAATATGATACCTCCGGCAACAAAATTAAAATGATTTGTAACAACTCAGACGGCAGCACACGAACTTTTGAATATGATAACTCCGACATTGAAATTAAGTTAATTGAAAAAGACGCATCCGGCAAGATAACAAAAACTATTGACTATGAATATGATACCCCTGGCCACATGATTAAGACAATTCATAAATACTATAATGCAGACGGCAGTACAAAAACTTCTGAACATGATAACCACGGCAATGAAATTAAAATAATTGATAAAGACGCCTCCGGCAAGATAACAAAAACTATTGACTATGAATATGATAGTTCCGGTAACAACATTAAGATAATTAATAAAGATGCAGACGGCAAGATAAATTGGACTAATGAGTATGAATATGATAGTTCCGGCAACAACATTAAGGCAATTAATAAAGATGCAGACGGCAAGATAAATTGGACTAATGAGTATGATACGTCCGGCAACAAAATTAAGGAAATTAATACAGAAGATGCAGACGGCAAGATAAAGTATACTAAGGAGTATGACTATGATACCTCCGGCAAAGAAATTAAGGAAATTTGTAAAGACGGCTCCGGCAATATAACTTATACTTATGACTATGAATATGATAGTTCCGGCAACAAAATTAAGACAATTCATACAGACGCAGACGGCGAGATAAGAGAGTCTACTTATGATGCATCCGGTACCCACGAAATTAAGACAATTACAAAAGACGTCTCCGGCAATATAACGTCTACTGCTGACTATGAATATGATGCATCCGGCCACAACATTAAGATAATTAATAAAGACGCCTCCGGCAAGATAAGTTGGACTAATGAGTATGAATATGATGCGTCCGGCCACAACATTAAGATAATTCAAAAATACGCAGCCACCGATGAAAAACTCATTAAAAAATATGATAGTTCCGGCAATATAATTGCGAAAATCAAACAAAACGCAGATCATACAGGAGCTGTATATGAAAACGGTGAATGGCATGACATTACGGGTCCGTTAAATTATTGATACTTAGTCATCTAATCACTTAATAGTTTGGCTTTCCCTTCTCCCAGAAGGGCAGGCATAGCGTGGCACCCATTACATCAGGTTCTACTCAAAATTTATTCTGTTTTGCGCCCCCCTCACCTGAATTTCTAAATTCACACTGTGTGTTCATTAAGAAATTCTACCTCTCCCGTATGGAGAGGTCGTTAACTATTCAACCGTTCAACCCTTCAACTAATTATAATGCTTACTCTCCCAAATTTATTTGAGAAAATTGAACAATTTTATTTTTCCCGCGTTTTTTCGCATTATACAATGCGTGCTCCGCATAACGGATAATAGTATTTGCATCTTCTTCCGCGTTCTCAAGACAAGGATAAGTGGAAATTCCGCCAGAAATCGTAATCGGATGTCTTTCTTCCTCTCCCGCCGGGATAAATTCCATTCTCTCAATATCGCGTCTGAATCTTTCCGCAAACAAAAATGCGTTGCTTTCGGATGTGTTCGGCAGAATTAACAAAAACTCCTCATCGCCGTATCTTGTTAAAATGTCTTCTTTTCTGATAAGCTGCTTCAACTTATCGGCAATTGAGCGCAGCAAAACATCGCCCCAGTCATAGCCGTAAATATCATTTACCACTTTAAAGAAATCCAAATCAAATAACAGGCACGAAAGTTTATTACTGTAGCGTTTTGAACGCGAAATCTCCTGCTCAAGACGCTCGTGAAGATATTTTCTGTTATGAAGCCCTGTGAGTTCATCCGTAGTGGAAACAACTTTTACTTTCACCATAAGGTCTCTGATTTTCAGCAAAGCCTCCGCTCTTACGGCAAGTTCTTCGTTATCAACCGGAGTTTTGATAAAGTCATAAGCCGCCGCTCTGACAGTACACCCTTTAAACGCCTCCCCCACAAACAGCACGGGTGATTTGAACTTTGTTGTCATCAAAACATCTTTTATATCGGGAACATTTTCCACAATAATTAAGCCCGGATTAAGGGCTTCGTAATCCTTAATGTTTTCGGCGTTTTCCAGTCTCACGTTAACGTCTTCCACAGACGCCAGAGCATTTGTAAGACCGGATTCTTTTCGGTTGGTATAAATAATAATATTTCGCATAGTTAACCCTCTTGTTACTAAAAGTTTAGCATGCCGCGCTGCGCTAATCAAATATGTAAATTATTATTAAGTGAGTGTTAAGGGGATTTTGTGTTAAAATAAATCTTATGAAAACAGAGACTTTAAAAATACTGCCGATGAAACGCGATGATGTTGAAGCGGTGATTAAAATTGAAGAATCTGCTTACGGAGAGCATCACTGGTCAAGCGCTTCTTTTTATAACGAACTCTCCAACGAACTGGCGCATTATTTCTGCGCTTTTAACGAACAAGATGAACTTATCGCCTACTCGGGCTGCTGGCAGATTTTGGAAGAAGCCCATATCACCAATATTGCGGTGTCACCGGAACACCGGCGTAAACATATTGCCGAAAAGCTTTTGATTAATACCATTGAAGATTGCTATAAAAACAAAGTTAAATACATAACCCTTGAAGTCCGGGTAAGCAACACTCCGGCGATTAAGCTTTATGAAAAATACAATTTCAAATCGCTCGGCACCCGTAAATGCTACTACCAGAACAACGACGAGGACGCCCTGATAATGTGGACGGAAAACATTTTTTACGATAAGTTTAAGAATAAATTTGAAGAAAATACCGCAAAATTAAAAGGAAAAATATAGTGGTTAAAACCAATTTGAAGCTTGTAAAAAGACAGGTGGAAGGCATAAGATTTTCTTTTGCCGCTCTTGTGCTGGCGCTGGCATGTTCTTTTTTGATAGTAATTTCTACTTTTATCCAGTTTAATTTTGTACACCTTAAAATATACCGTTTTATTCCGCAAATCCCGACAGTGCTTTTTGCGGGCGCATTTTTGGGAAGAAGGTACGGACTGCTGTCAATCATACTCTATATTGCGGCCGGTTTGTTTTTTATACCCGTGTTTGCGCTCGGCGGCGGAGCAGAGTATATCTTTGAATACGGTTTCGGTTATATTCTGGCCTATATTCCCGCTGTATTTTTTGCAACATCGATTTTGCAAAGCGGATTTTCAAACAGAAATATTATTCAGGCGTGTCTGGTCGGAGTTTTGTCAATACATCTGATAGGAATTATTTATATGCTTTTCATGGCGGGAATACAGCACGAAGACTGGACTTTCATACAAAACTGGATTTCGGCGCAAAGCGGCATAAAAATAATTTATGATTTAATATTCAGTTTTTTGGCTCTGTTCTTTGCGCGTTACGCAAGAGTAATCCTGTGGTTTTACATGTAGGTTAACGATTAAACCATGGGGCAAAATTTTCGATTTTGTCTATAAGTTCAGCGTAATTCCCTTTAAATTGTATACACCGGTCGTCAATGTATAAAAAAGCCGGCTCTTTTATATTGGTAACATCATCAACATAACTGTCCAATTTATTCTGCGCAAGCCATTTTAGAGTCTGTATACGGCTGCGTGTGGTGAATATTTTTACTGCATAATCCCTGTAAAGCGTTTTCAAAAATTCTTCTGTTCCGTTTTTTGGCGGCGGGATAAAATCCGAATCAAAGTCTCCTCTATAACGGTTCAGCACTCCGTCTAAATCTATCAATATTAATTTTCTATACTTCATTATCACCTGTAAAAAAATATTCAATACATCATTAGAGCGCAAAATCATAAAGATTACAATCGGCTGATTGGCTAAAATTAGTTATTTTGAGGAAATAGTGGTTAGTAAATAGTGAATAGGGTGAACGGTTGAAAGGCTGAGCTGCCCTCCGGTAGTGTTAACTTTTCTATTGCTCTCTCCATACGGGAGAGAGAACAAACACTTAGCGAAACCGCAGGTTGAGCTTAGTGTTTGGAGTGAGGGGGCAGGCTGCTCCCATGACTTGTATTCTAAGATTTATTCTGTTTTGCGCCCCCTCACCTGAATTTCTAAATTCACACTTTGTGTTCATTAAGAAATTCTTCCTCTCCCGCAGGGAGAGGATTTAGATGTCCGTATCAACGACATGACAAGGTGGTGTTTGTAAGTGTTTGTGTCCTTCTCCCGTCACGTCATTCTGAGCTTTAATATTCAATCCGGTTGCGTCCGGCTTCTTTTGCTTTATACAGGGCTTTGTCCGCTAAATCAAACATTTCGCATGGTGTTGCAGCGCTTGTGTCCGAGCTCAGCCCGATACTTACCGTAACCTTTATTTCCTGATTTTTGTAACAAAACTTGCGGTTTTCAACAGAAGCCCGTAATCTTTCCAGCGGAATTACAGCGCCTTCGCGCGGAGTCTCCGTAAGAATTATGACAAATTCCTCCCCGCCGTAACGGAAAAGCATATCGGTTGTCCGGATTGTGTTCAGCGCAATGTACGCAACTTCTTTCAGCACATAATCACCCGCGCTGTGTCCGTAAATATCATTTACGTTCTTAAAATAATCAATGTCAATTACTGCAATGCTTAGCTTGCTGTTATAACGCTTGGCGCGCAGCAGTTCCCGTTCAAAGTTACTCTCAAAATGGCGGCGGTTATACAAACCCGTCAAAGCGTCCGTGGCGGATAGCTGCTTTGTGCTGGAATACATAAAATTAATTTTTTTAATTACATCCAGCTTGTTATCGTCAGGAATATCAAAACTATTAATGATAGTCTCAATATTAGCCTGAATTTCATCAAGCATATTTTCAGGTAATTCAAAATTCATCTGCCCTTCCCAATTTATTATTAGTATAACACAAAAAAAGTACGGACTGTTCGCAGCTTGCGCAGTATCTGCAATTATCAGCCATCGGAAGTTTGTAACAAAATTGTTACAAAATGCTTGTAATTGTAACATTTCTTGATAAAAAATACTTTATATAAGTAAGGGAAAATATAGGAGTCGGGCAATGTCGCTCAATTTCACCAATAATATAGCAAGCTCAAAACCGGTAATCCGGGAAGCCGCAAACATGCAAAATGACGGCGGTGGCGGAAATCTCGGTTATATGATGCAGGGGCGCAGGGAAGATGAAGAAAGAAAGCATAACTTAGATAAGAGTATTTTTGCTCAGGAAAAAGATGTTTTCGGCGCAAGAGAACTTGACATGCCTGAGGAAGGCTTCTCGCTTGCAAAATTTGTTGCTCAGGTGATTTTGGCGGTTAAGAGCTTGTTTGTAAAAAAATAAGGCCGTCATTGCGCTAAATTAGTTGAAAGGTTGAATGGTTGAATAAATTTCAGGTAGAACCCGGTGTTTTAGGTGCAGGCTCAGTCTGCCCTTCTCCCTCTGGGAGAAGGTGGCTGAAAGCCGGATGAGGGTTTTATAGGAATTAATAATAATAAAACCCTCACCCACCCTGCGGGCACCCTCTCCCAGAGGGAGAGGGAAAAAAACAAAGAGATGCTCAGTACCCGCCCTGCCAAACACACACCAACAACCTCCCTGTCATGCTGAACTCGTTTCAGCATCTGCCTTCTGCACGGGGAAGTAAAACGGTATTGAATATTTTACCGGTGGTCAGAACCTGAAACAATCCGGTCGTTCTTGTATAGGTTATGGTGTGATTTGCCATGTGCAGATCCTGAAACAAGTTCAGGATGACAAGAAGGGGGCGCGACGACGCGGCAATCAAACTTTACTGCCCCCTCACCTGAATTTCTAAATTCACACTGTGTGTTCATTAAGAAATTCTTCCTCTCCCGTAGGGAGAGGATTTAGATTGCCGTATCAATGAGAAGGTAACACTGCCGGAGGGCAGCTCAGCCTTTTAACCTTTCACCCTCGCTTTGCTCGAGATACAGGCTCACAAGGCTCATTCTTCGCCTGTTCGCTTTGTAAACCCTTCAACTATTCAACCTTTCAACTCTATTTTCTATTCACTATTAATTAACATGTACAGTAATGACATGTTTTACACAACCCCTTCCATCATGTCATTGAGTGCAAGCTTCGCCGTGCGGGTAGGGGTTGAAAACGATGTGCCGTCAATGTTATATCCCCCTAAGTTTATATATTCATTAAAGTCTTTGTCTATTTTAATTCTCTGTGTGGATAATATTTTTTCTTTATCTTGAAGCGCAAAGGCTTTTTCTTCAAGTAATTTTCGAGTTTCGCCGGTTTCCTGCCGTGCTTGTCGAAAGATTTTTGTTGAAGATTTTTGTAAATTTTCTATCTGTTCATCTAACTCTTTTGCATGATTTTCCACTTCCAGTTTGGTTTTACCCAAAAATCGGTTATTACTGCTGAAGGTTGATCTAATATCTGTTCCCGGTAAACCTGTAATATTTATCCCTCCGGATGTACATACTACGCCATATTCTCCTTTTTCAAAATGTTGAGAGAATTTTCTTGAAGAGGAAAAATTTGACACTTTGCCTTTAAAAGATAAAGAACCGACTCCTTCAATTTGTTTTGCCGCAGCAAAAATAGCGTCACAAGAATCTTTTTCATTATTACCTCCACTCTTTAAAATACGTACTCCTTTACCAGATATTCTATTATATATTTTCATATTTGATAATGTTTGTTTTGTCAGTTGCAAATCATTTACTTTCTGTTTGTTTCCAATAGAAATAGACAAATAATCAAATGTTTCTCCATTATTTAATCTTCTTGAAAGTTTTCTCAAATTGTGCTTTAGGGGATCAAATTTAGGATTATAAAACAAATCAACAGAGATAGTTTCTAACTGTGCAAAAGGATTATTTCTTGTAAAATAAGTTTCTACAAGCTCTCCATGTGAAAACTCTTTATTAGCTATTAATACTCCATTTAATTTAGCAGAATAGTCATCAATAATCACAACTTTTTTCGGTGTCAGCGCGGCTTCTTTAACGAAGGCGCCTTCATGGTCGAGGATTCGGACAAGGACTTTGCCGTCATCGGTGCGGGCTTGTTCAAGCAGGTGGTAAACCTTGCCGTCTTTGGGGTTTGTCCACGCAACGCGTTTGTATGAATTCTCTATTGACTCGGAAGTCAAACGCCTTAAATCCTCAGCCGTTGCCTTAGGAAACTCATACTTAATCGGATTTTTGGCCTGCCGGATTGCGATTTGGTTCATACTGCGCGCCGTGCGCATTTCCTGCGAAATAAACCGGGGCAGCTCAAAAGTTTTGCCGCCGGGCGGATAGGTCAAAGCCGGATTGATGCCATGAAAAACTTGCGGCTTTGTTTCCAAAATGCTTGACTTGCCTGTGGCTTTTATCCAGTTTTTGGCAAAAGGCAATAGTTTCATGCCTGCTTTTTCAATCACCATATTAATATTTTCCCCGTATAGTTATATAAAAACATTTCCTCGTCAAAAATTGCCCGCGCAGATTCCAATATTACGTTGTTTATGTTAGAGTTAAACCATGAGTGCAAAGAGAGTAAAAATAGGTTTAATCGGACTGGGCACGGTAGGTTCGGGAGTTTACAGAACCCTGAAAGCTTTTGAACATATTGAAATTGCTAAAATAGCCGTACGGGATAAGAATAAACCGCGCAATATTCCTGATCTCGACCAATCAATTTTGACCGAAAATCCGCTTGAAGTCGTAAATAATCCTGAAATTGAAATTGTTATTGAACTTATAGGCGGTATTGAGCCGGCGTTCGGGTTAATACAAACCGCAGTGGAAAACGGGAAACATATTGTTACCGCTAATAAAGAGCTTCTGGCTAAGCATGGAGAAGAACTTTTTAATATTGCGGAAAAACATAACAGAGTTATTCTGTACGAGGCTGCAATCGCCGGCGGAATCCCGATTATAATGCCGATTAAAACAATTCTTACCGGTAACAATATAACCAAAATTGAAGCTATTTTGAACGGCACTACAAATTATATTCTAACTAAAATGGATTTGCAGGGTCTGTCTTACGAGGAAGCCCTGAAGGAAGCGCAGGAGCTTGGCTATGCCGAAGCTGACCCGGCTTCGGATGTGGAAGGCTTTGACGCGGCTTACAAAATCACAACCCTCGCAACCCTTGCCTTTAAAGAGCGCGTAAAACTTGACAAAGTTTACCGTGAAGGTATCACCAAAATCAACGCGCAGGACATGAAAATTGCCAATGAACTGGGCTATAAGATTAAGCTTACAGCGTCCGCATATTTTGATGAAAACAATAACGCTGATGTACGCGTACACCCTATGTTAATTCCTAAACAAAATACTCTTGCGCATATTGATTATGTAACAAATGCCGTAAGTCTTACCGGACATCCGATTGGTGAAATTACGCTTTCAGGACCGGGCGCGGGTGCATTTCCAACCGCAAGCTCGGTTACGGGTGATGTTTTAGCTATAGCCGCAGAAATAGGCACTACGGATTATCTGCTGCCGCAGATGCGCTGCCGCCACCGAAAAACCGCAAATGTTATCAATATTCTGGATACGGAAAACAGGTACTACCTATTAATCGAGGCGGCAAATGTCAAAGGAGTTACCGGAAAAATCGGCGCCATTTGCGCTGAAAATAATATAAGCTTAAAAAGTTTTATTCAAAAAGATATTTCGGAAAACAACACTGCAGCTATTGTAATAATTACGGAAAAAGCCGTTGAAAGAGATATGCTTAATGCAATATCAGAATTTAAAAAAGATGAATCAATCATAAATGTTAACAATTTAATAAGGGTTCAGCTATATTGAACAAAGGTGAATTATGTACACAGGGTTAATTAATAAATACGCGCAATACCTGCCGGTAAACTCCGATACTCCGGTTGTTACCTTAAACGAAGGCAATACTCCTCTGATAAAAGCCGAAAATCTTGCGAAAAGAACCGGCATTGAAGCGGAGATTTATTTAAAGTTTGAAGGTATGAACCCAACGGGCAGTTTTAAAGACCGCGGCATGACAATGGCGGTTTCAAAGGCAAAAGAAGAAGGCTCCGGCGCTATCATATGTGCTTCTACCGGAAATACAAGCGCTTCTGCGGCAGCTTACGGAGCAAAGGGCGGCTTGAAAACTTACGTTCTGATACCGGACGGTTATATTGCGCTGGGAAAACTTTCGCAGGCAATGATGTACGGGGCGGAAATCGTTGCCATTCAGGGGAATTTTGACAGCGCGTTGGAAATTGTCCGCGAAATTGCCGGAAAATATCCCGTAACTTTAGTAAACTCGGTTAACCCGTACAGAATTGAGGGACAAAAAACAGCGGCTTTTGAAATTTGCGAGGTTCTGGGGCAGGCGCCGGATTACCACTTTATTCCGGTAGGCAACGCCGGCAACATAACGGCTTACTGGAAAGGTTACAAAGAATTTCACGAATTGGGAAAAATTCCCGCTGTTCCGCAGATGATGGGATTTGAGGCGGAAGGTTCCGCGGCAATAGTTAAGGGCGAGCGGATTGCCAACCCGGAAACCATTGCAACCGCAATCCGCATCGGCAATCCCGCAAGCTGGGAAGCTGCCGTTGCAGCGCGTAATGAAAGCAGCGGTATGATAGATTTTGTTACTGATGAAGAAATCGTAAAGGCTTACAGATTAACAGCTTCCTGCGAAGGAGTTTTCGCAGAGCCGGCAAGCGCGGCGTCCGTTGCGGGATTAATAAAATTCAAAGACAGGATTAAGGCGGGGGCAAAAATCGTCTGCACCCTGACCGGCAGCGGTCTGAAAGATCCTGACAATGCAGTCCGGTACGCAGGCGCAGACATTAAAAAAACACCTTCCGATATAACGGAAGTTTTGAGAGTAATGAACATATAACGGTTGAAGGGTTGAAGGGTTGAATAGTTGAAGGGTTTACCCTCCCCTTGAGGGAGGGTCGAAATTTGCTTTGGCAAATTTCGGGGTGGGGTAGGTATGGAGGGCCGGAGGGATAGCTTTTTAGTTGAATGGTTGAATAAATTTCAGGTAAAACCCAATGTATTGGGTGCAGGCTCAGCCTGCCCTTCTCCCCCTGGGAGAAGGTGGTAAGTAGTACCGGATGAGGGTTTTACGGAAATTGTTGCATTTTAACCCTCACCCCGCACGCTGGAACTCACTGCGTTCGTTAAGCGTGCGTACCCTCTCCCAGAGGGAGAGGGTAAACAGGGCAGCCTTCACCCTTGCAGAGCAGGCTCAGCCTGCCTCGTTAGTTCGTCATTGCGAGGAGGGCGTTAGCCCGACGCGGCAATCCAGTAAATTCAACGGTTTTGACTGGATTGCTTCGTCGCCTGCTGCGCAAGCTCCTCGCAATGACAAAGCAATAGAAGGATGACGCGAAGAGAGAAGGTGAGTAAGTTAATAGGAAAGGGTAAACCTTTCAACTAAAAAGTTATCCTTCATGGTAAGTTTTTCCAGTAGTCCTTATCCGTGAGTGCGTAATATGTACAGCCTAAACCATTAGCTTCATTTGCGGATGTTTCGGAGCAGTAAAGCGATTTGTCGGCAAAGGCTGTATTTTCAGCTCCCATAGGAAGCAGTTTTCCGTCGGGCATGAGTTCAAACGCAAAAACGTCATACCCCAGCTTATTAGGTTTTTTCAGGTGCCCGTTTGTATCAACAAGTATCCATACCCGCCTTGGTGTACTTTCATTTGCAGGATTTTCAATCATATACATTAATCCGTCGCTTGTTATAAACTGTCCGTCATCAAAATACTTGGTATTCGCGGGTTTCCCACTATATGTCGAATATATATCGCTGCTTGCTACTGCAGGAATGCAGCCTACCATGCCGCAGTCTTTAGCAACGGAAAAATACTGCATAAAAACAGGTTTGAAAGTGCGTACCGGATAATCCTCAGGGTTTAATGCGCTTCCGGAGTCAGCTTCCATTTGCAGTAAAACCTGCTGCATAAGGGAATATTGTTTAAGCATTGCGGTCTGCCATTCTTTACGTTTGTGGTTTGCAATAAGCGCCGGCAGGGTAAGAGATGCAACAACGCCGATTATGCCTAATGTTATCAGTACTTCCGCAAGTGTAAACCCCCTTTTCAAATTCCCGCCTCCTTACAATAAATAAAGTGTATATGACGCATTATAGAATGTAGAACACAATTTGTCAAGTGTATATAATTAAAAATATGGAAAAAAACCCTGTTTTAGTTGAATTTGGGCGCAATTTGAGGGCTGAAAGAAATCGTGCGGGATTGTCGCAGGAAAGACTTGCCGAAAAAACAGGTATAGGCTTCGGACAGCACATAGGCAAGATTGAACGCGGAGAAGTAAATACATCTTTGCTCGCAATAGCCGCTATTATGAAGGCATTGGATGTAAGTTTTGACTGCCTGTATCGCGGCTGACTCCCCGCCCGAACATTGCAAAATCATATTTTACAGGGTCTTGCGGATCAAATTTTTTAAGGTTTTGCGTAAGCTCTATAACAGCTTTCATGTTATTGGATTTTCCGGTTAAAATCCCCATTTCGCGGGAAATCCGCGCAACATGAACATCCAGAGGTATTAACAGTTCCGACGCCGGCATGAAGTTCCAAATACCCAAATCCACAGGCCCTTTACGAATCATCCAGCGCAGATACATATTCATACGCTTCATTGCACCGCCGTTTTCGGGATTCGGAATCATGTGGTAAAACCCGTGTCCTGCCTTCCCGTTAACCCGTGAATAAAAATAGTCAACGACGGTTTTGAGCATGACATCATTGCAGCAGCGGTTTTCACCGGAAAAGGTATGCCCGAAAAGTTCTTCCAGCCCGCCGCCGCCGGTGTACAGGCTGCGCATAATCCTGAAAATCTCCGCAAAATCAGCTTCTTTGCCGAACCTGTAATTAAACCCCCCGAGTGATTCAGGGTCAAAACTTAGGATAAAATTGTGCGGTTCGTGTTCCATAATCCCGAATAATTCATCAAGCTTTCTGATAAAAATTTTTCTGTTTCCGTACGCAAGCAAAGAAGCAATAAACCCGGCAATTTCTATGTCTTTTTTATCTTTAAACCGGTGAGGAAATTGTATCGGGTCGTCTTTTATAAAGTCTTTAACCTCAAATTGCGCTGCCAGCTTGTCCAGTTCGGTTTTTGTAATCATGTTTTGTTCCTTTGTAAACTATTCAACTAATTTTATCAGAGACTAGGGGTTAGGGACTAGTATTTCAACGCTATTTACTATTTACTAACCCCTATTTACTTTTATTGAAATTTGTAAGGCGGATTGAGAATTTTTTCTTTTAATTTTTTCAGACCTGAGCCGTAAAAATATTTGAGCTGTTCCGGGAAATTCTGCTCAATATCGATTAAATACATATCGTGAACAATGAAAGATTTAATCATGTAAACAACATCAGTGTTTTTTGTCCAAATTGCTTCAATATCTTCATTTTTACGCGGTTCTGTTCTGCCGTAAAGCCCCTCGTCGTCGTCTGCCGTAAGAAATAAAAACCTTTTGCCGAAAGAGTGCTCCGTAAGGGTTGAACCGGAATGGGTAAGAACAGTTCCGGGTATGCCCAAATCTCCGTAGCCTGCGATTTTCAAGTCCAGACCGCGATTATAAGCCTCTCGCAGCGGGGCTTCCAAATACTTGAAATCTTCTTCCCAAAGTTCAATATAAATTTCCCTTTTAGCGTTGTCGATTATTTCAATTGTTTTTGCGATAATTTTTGAAAACCCGGCAATGTTCAATATAGGTTCATTGTATTTTCCCTTGATGTCGGGAAGCTTTTTTTCCAGATAATCAACGGTTGAATTAAACTTTCGTTTACAGCGTTTGGTAAGTTCTTTGGGTTTTATGGGTATAAAGGTTTTGGGTTTTGCAACGGAACTTGTTACGATTTGCGCGGTTTCGAGAGCTTTGAGAGTATCGTACGCGCGCGCCTGCGGAATGTTGGCAAGTTTGGATACTTCATAGCCCGTTGCGGGGAATTTTTTCAGCAGAGCAAGATAAACTTTTGCCTCGTAACTGTTAAATCCCAAATCTTTCAATTTTTCAACAATTTCATCCATTTAAACTTAACAATATCATAATTGTATAAAAATCACAATTAATATTTAGGTGAATAAGAGGTATAGAGGGCTGATAGCTAAATTAGTAAACAGGAAAGAGGGAACAGGATCGTCATTGCGAGGAGCTTGCATGGCAAGCGACGAAGCAATCCATTAAATTCACTGTTTTGACTGGATTGCTTTGTCCTCATTTCATTCGTCCTCGCAATGACGGGACGGGCTGTGACAATCCTAAGCACTATTTACTTAACAAAGCTATAAAACCTCCAATTGTAACGAATTGTAACAATAATTTTAAAACAGTTGCAAAATAGCGGATAATGCCTTATAGGATAGGATAGGATAGGATAGGATAGGATAGGAGCCCCTATTGTCAATATTTTCGGCCGATGATACTTTATAAATATGTGCACTTATGAAGCATGCATTAAGAGAAAGGAAGATTATTATGAGAAACGGCAATGTTGGCGGTGGCCCGCGTTATGACGCGGTGGAAAAAAGGATTTTGGACGAATTCAAAAAAAAGGATATTCAGAAAAATGATTTAAGGCTTTCTGAAAAAGAGGTATATGATCCTTTGATAAAGGACTACCTTGCGAACGGTTCCAAAACATCGGGACCGGAGAGTAAAACAATAGCGGACCTTTTGGCAGGTCAAAAGGAAAAATTTCAGCAATACGATTTGAATAAAGACGGCTATTTAAATATTGATGAATACGGCGCAATGGTAAGAGAGCAGTACACAGAAGAATATTTTAATATTACGGAAACAAGATACTTAACCGACGGTAAGGTTGAAATTCATAAAAGCGCAGACGGCAGGGCGGCTCGAGAAGTCTATAAACACTTAAATGGTAATATAAGCAACATTGTAGAATATACATATGACGAAAACGGCAAGCTGACTAAAGCAGTTGATAAACGCGCGAACGGTGATATAAGAGACACTACCGAATATACATATGACGAAAAGGGCAGAATGACTAAAGAAGTTGATAAATACGCGTCCGAGAATATAGAACACACTACCGAATATACATATGACGAAAAGGACAGGAAGACTAAAGAAGTTTGGAAAGATTCGAACGGTGATATAAGAACCACTACCGAATATACATATGACGAAAATGGCAGGGAGACTGAAATAGTTCATAAAGACAAGGATGGTAAGATAGGTTTCGTTAACGAATATACATATGACGAAAATGGCAGGAAGACTAAAGAAGTTCATAAAGGCGAGGACGGCAAGCTAGATTATACTAAGCACT
Source organism: Heliobacteriaceae bacterium (assembly GCA_031265495.1). Classification (GTDB taxonomy): domain Bacteria; phylum Cyanobacteriota; class Vampirovibrionia; order Gastranaerophilales; family Gastranaerophilaceae; genus UBA947. The sequence goes on from JAISCP010000145.1 coordinate 15,526, forward strand.
ATAAATATGATACATCCGGTAATGTAATTAAGCAAATCAGGCAAAATGCAGATTATACAGGAGCTGTATATGAAAATGGTAAATGGCATGACATTACGGGTCCGTTAAATTATTGATGCGTCATTGCGAGGAGGGCGTAAGCCCGACGCGGCAATCCAGTAAATTCAACGTTTTTGACTGGATTGCTTCGCTGCGCTCGCAATGACAGAGCAAGTCC
>JAISCP010000015.1 GCA_031265495.1 Heliobacteriaceae bacterium
TCTTTGAGGCAGCAATAAAAGTTCATCCCCTGTGCTCTTGAATCTGTGATAAAACTTCAAAAAATTCTGTCTGTTCGTTTTGTGAAACTTGTAAAAGTCGGTTACAAATCTGAATTGAGGATGTTTTCCTTCTTTTATTCATACTCCCTGATTAGAAATTTCCAATTTCTGATGTAATTCTTTGTAATAGTTGTTAGGTTTTCAATTGTTTTTGTGTGCATTGCTTTTCTCCTTTTCTTTTATTATGTTAAGAAAAAAACATTTTTGTCACCGATTTACCTAACCTATACAAGGATGACGCGGAGGCTGTTGCGTATGATGTAACGGTTGTCAAGAGTAACAGAAATTGGATTTTAGTGTCAACACGCCCTAATTACTTGACATGTACACCTTCTGTTACTTCAGCATTTTCACCCTGCTGAGCGGCCAGAACAAAAAAACCGCCCTGCCGACAAAACGATCCTCCGGCAACAGCCCCCAATACCTGCCGTCTTGGGAATTCCCCCGATTATCGCCGAGCATCAAATACTGCTTTTCCGGAATTTCCATCGGACCGCAGTACATTCTTTCAGAGCATGGAGTGTAGTCGTAAGCGCTCTTTACATAAGGCTCATCAAGCGGCTTATCATTAATATAAACAGTGTATTTTCCCGTGTCATCGGGCTTAATCTCAAACTTATCGCCCGGCATGCCTACCACTCGTTTTATGTATGCTATATCTTTACAGAAAAACCCCGTTAATCTTGAAAATAACTTAAGCGGAGTATTCTTCAACTGCTCAAAAGGCGGGTAAAATACCATTATATCGCCTCTTTCAGGGGTTTTGTAAAATCGCGAATATCTTTCAACAAAAATTCTGTCGCCCTCAACAAGAGCCGGCTTCATAGAACCCGACGGAATCCAGCGGATTTCGCCAAGAAAAAAACGGATTATTATTACCATAACAACGACGAAAATAATTGTTTCCGCTGTTTCTTTTATTGCAGGTTTGTGGTTTGTGTAGAATTCTTTAAGTTTATCCATATTTTAAAAGCTCCGAAAGAGCTTCAATTGCTCTCTTATATTCATTATCCTCCAAAAAATTAATTGATTCAAGTACTTTGTCGATGTATTCATTCAGCAAAGCCCGGGTAGCAGGTGTGTTGTAAATTCCTCTGTCCCTGTCCGCCTGCATGCCGGACAGGTCGTTTCTTATTTGGAACGCAATCCCAAAGTCTGAAGCTTTAAAACCTGAAAATTCGGAAGCTGAAAGTATTTCACAGCCCTGTATTGCCGCCTGAAATAATCCTGCTGTTTTTTGTTCTGTTTTCAAAAGATATTCCTCTAACGTCAGAGGACGGAATTTCTTTGAATACTGGCTGAATTCCCCCAAACACATATTTTCCATAGTTTTTGAAAGCATATTAATAATTTGGTTATTATTTAAACTTCCGATTTTGGTTATTGCCAGCGAAAGCAGGTAGTCTCCGGTAATAAGCGCTAACTTATTTCCAAGTTCGCTGTTAAGTGTTTTTTGGCTGCGCCTCGTTTCGTCCCCGTCTATTATGTCGTCGTGAATAAGAGAAGCGTTGTGGATTAGCTCGATTGCACTCAGAAAAGTATAGTGTTCTTTTCTGATTTCCCTGCCTTGTGCACGCATAAACAAAACCGCCAAAAGCGGGCGAATTCTTTTTGAAGGCGCACTGATGAATTTTTCAGCCTGCTCGTTAATACTGACAGCAGCAGTTAATTCTTCATTAATTTTACTTATATCATCGCTTACTAAATTTGATATTTCGGTATAATTTTCGCAAAAGCCGGGAGTTTTCATAACTATCTAATACTAACATGAATAACAGGGTATTTGCAAATTTCGAGGTAAAGAAGACCGGAAAAAAGAGCCGCTTCCCGTCATCCTTGTATAGGTTAGGTAAAACGGTGACAAAATTCTGCCACCGGGATTTAACGGATGCCACGGAATCGGTATTCTTTCAAGAAATAAGATGACATTTATTCACTATCTGCCTTGTATGCAGTCAAAATTAATAAAAATTACGAAACCGCCACCTCACCCCAGCCCTCTCCTGTAAGGAGAGGGAGTACTTGCGTAAATTTCAACCATGCGTAAAGGGACTATTCCGATAATTTAAATTTAAAGGAAATATTTAATAATCTGTTTAAAAATACACCAGAATATCAGGGGGTGTTAAAAATATGAAAATATAATATAATTATAAAAAATAAGAGATAACATTTGTTATCTCTTATTTTTTGGTGGGCGTTAGAAGACTCGAACTTCTGACCCTCTCCTTGTAAGGGAGACGCTCTACCAACTGAGCTAAACGCCCGTAAAATTTATTCTGTTGTAATCGCATCTCCCGGAGACGCAAAATTGGAATTGCGTTCGGCGATGCCTCACTAGGCAACTGAGCTAAACGCCCGCGTAATTTTATTTTTTCTGAGGTTCCGCCTCGTCCGCCAAACCCGCCAGTCCTGTCAAACCCGCTAAGTCCCGCCTCGTCAGCCGGTCCGCCAAGCCGCAGGCTGAACGCTTATGTACTCTAATTATAATAATTAAAACAAAATTCGCTGTCAACTGTTTAATTAAATTTGAGCTCAAGCTTTTGTTTCAATTTATCCAGAACTTCATTATAATTCTGCGATACAGGGGTGGGCTTTGAAGTTTCTGCTGTTTTTATGAAAACTTGTGCATTGTACGGCCTTTTGCCGTCAATAAGGTCTTTTGCCGCGTCTTTACGGGCAGGAACAATCAAACCGCTTTGTGTAAATTTTACAATACTGTCATGAGAAGATAAAAATTCTACAAGTTTCTTTGCTTCCTGCGGGTGTTTTGTAGATTTGACAATTGCCCAGCCGGAGGCGTCCGCAGGTACAATACTCCCTTTGCTGCCGCGCGGAAACCTTGCTGCGTCCCAATCAAAATGCGCTTCCTGCCTGTACTTGGGTACAAGCCAGCGTCCTGATAAATGCATTGCAAGCCTGCCTTGTAAAAACATTTGAGCCATCGTTGCACTGGCGCTTTCATTTTTCATAGGCGCTGCGTGGTATTTCTTCCGCAAGTCTGCGTAAAAATTTAGTCCTTTTTGACTCCCGGAACTTTCAATGTTGAATATTCCTCCGCCTTCACTCATTAAAAACGGCAGATAATAAAGAGAATCTTCCTCAAAACTTACGCCGAAAGTATTTGGACGATTAGTGAGTTTTTGCGCGGTTTTCAGGAATTCATCAAAGGTCCAGTTGTCCTGCGGGTAAGGTACATGATTCCGGTCGAAAATGTCTTTGTTATAATATATTACCATATTGGATATGTCGCGCGGGATTGCGTAAAGTTTTCCGTCCCGGCTCAGAGCCTCAAGAGCCTGAGGGTAAAAAATGTTTTCCGGTTTATCAAGCTCCGTTAACTGTCCCGAGTAAACAGGCAGGTAAAGATTGTTTATAAAAATTACATCGGGTGCGGTGTTTGAGGCAAGCATAAGGTGGATTTTTTGAAAGTAATTTTGGGGTATGTGTATGAAGTCTGTTTTTATATCGGGATTTTGCATTTCAAATTCCGCAATAAGCGGTTTTATGATTTCGATTTCCGATTTGGAACCCCAGCTTGCAAATTTGACGGTAATTCTGTTATCAGGCTGTGTGCAGCCGGTAAGCAGGAGCATAAGACACAGGCATGGAACAATCTTCCTTATCATAATTCAACCAGTACACCCATTTTGTTATTGCCCACTTGAACCAGTGATTTAAACCCGCCGGTTTTTACCATGTAAACATTATCTTTATCTTTTCTTACCTGAATTTTTCCGTCAATCTGCCTGTCAAATTTTTTCAGAACAAAAACTTCATCCTTGATTTTTCCTATTAAAGCATTGGTTTTGCCGTGATTTACAATATAGAAGCCGCTGGTTTCGTCAATATCATATCCGGATTTTATAACTAAGCTTGCATTAGTCGCTGCCAGCTGTACTTCCGGCGGTTTTACTTTGCTCAGGCTGGTGATGAGGGGATTGCTGATTTTATTGCGCATTTTAGCTGCGCTTGGCTGTTCGTTCGACTGTTCGTCCGGCTGCCGGTCCTGCTGTTCGTCCATAACGGAAAATAGTTCGTCCGGCGAACTCATTATATATTCTCTTTCCTGTTTATTTCGTGTTCTCTTACGTTTTGCCGTATTCAGGGGATTACTGGCAAAGCCTTTAAGTTGAATATTTCCGGTCAGGCTTTCACTGATAAAGTCTTCTTCATCTGCTACAAAAATAATTTCATCCTGTTTTTCCGGTTCAATATCTTCGACAATTTCTATCATCTGCTCAAGGCTTTGGCGTTTTTCTTCATAAGCGTTTTTAGCCGCAAACATGTTTTGCGAAGGGAGACTTTTAATGAATGAATATTTATCGGGTTCAGGCTCTTCTTTTAAGGTTTTATATTTTTCCTGCCAGTTCAAGCCGTCTTTGGCAATTTCACTGTGCGCCGGTTCTTCGGAAGGGGAATTCTCAGTGTTACAGGCTTGCTGTTCAGGTTCTTTGTATTGCGAAAAAGAAGATTTAATAAACTTTGACAGTATGGAGAACGCACCTATAAGACCTGCCGCAAGTATAACTAAGAGTCCGGACTTGTCAGGCGTATTCTGAGCCGTAATATTTTCAGCTGTATCGGGAACATTATCCATTTCTTCAATAACCGGAGCGGCAGGCAGCTCCTCAAGTTTTACCGGAGGAGTATTCACCGGAGTAATTTGCTGAGATTTCGGCGGTTTTGTTTTTTGTACGGGAATGTGTCTGGCTAATTCTTTTGCTGTGATTGTTTTTTCGGCTTTTGGGGCTGATTTTGCAGATTCCGGCGGTTTTATTTTTGCTTCGGGTGCAGGTTTTGCGGATTCGGGTTTCGGGGTTTCGGCTTTTACTTTATTTTTAATGGCGTTAACTTGTGCAATTAGGCTCGAGTATTCTTTTTCTTCAGCGCTTTCAGAGGTTATTTTCCTGGTGCGCGCAGTGATATTCAGGGGCTTTTTGGCGGTTATTGTAACTTTTGTATAGCCTCCTGAACTGTCATCAATACTTTTAACGTTAATATCGGAGATTAATTCTTTTACGCTGCTGTTAACACCGGGATTACGGTAATTTTCACCGGATATTTTAGGCAGAAGAATTACATAATTTGTATCGGATTTTTTCCTTACGACAATATTATCGGAACTGTTTCCGGTAGTGAGGAAAGTCAAATCAACGGTATCGCCGCCTGATTTCCCGGCGTCCACCTGTACCAGTGAATTTGCGTATGCAGGCAGACACAAATTCAACATTAAAATTATACCGAGTATTTTATTCTTTATTTTCACCGAACAATTCCCCTACACTAGTATAATACCCATAGTAAAAAAAAATTGCCAATTTGTTAAGTTGTTTTACACAAAAGTAAGTATTAGTGAATGGGGTTGAAAAATTGAAAGGTTTACTTAACCTATACAAGCAGGCTCTTTCCTGTTCCCTTCTTTCCTATTTACTAAACGCTATGTATTAGCTTAGCGCCTGTTATGTGAGGCTTTTTACACTCGTAAGGGTTTGATACAAAGCTGTATTGAGGATTATAGAGCACACGGCGTCCGGTAAACGAAACATTTGAATTGTCGGGCTTGTGGTACAAAATCAGCGTCGAATCGTAAATGTCAATGTCTGAACCGTTTTCTTTTCTTATTGAGCCATCTTGAACAATATAGGTATTTGCATCGCGGGTATCCGCATTGAAAAACCTGACGCCGTCTCTTAATCCGCCACGTAAAGCGCTTAAATCAATCTGTTTTAAAGTTAAATGCTTTGGCGTGTATTCTTGGTCAAAACGGTGGTCTATATCAGCTGTGTTGAACACGGAAACCGCCATAGCGCCGTTAGCGCTTTGCCGCAAAACAGCTCCGGCTTCATAACCTTCATTAGTGTTTTGCTGTGAGAGAACAAACGGAGCGCCGTCGTTCAACGCGCAAAGCTCGGGACGTTTGCGAAGCCCCATAATTTGTTTTATGTCTTTTTGGAGTTCGCCTATAAATTTTTTTGACTCAGCCCATCCGTGAGGCAGCGGATTGCGGTTTTGTGCGGTAATGTTTTTGGTTTTAAACTCATAACCTGTCATACCCAAATCATCACCGGCGTATAAAGTAGGATTACCCGGAAGCGCCACAAGAAATTTCATAATAGCTTTAAATCGCTGCACCGCAGGTTTAAGGATGGTTTCAAAAACGCCGTCTTCTAATTTACGGTGTTCTTCGCCGCTTAATTCTAATCCTTCATGTTTCATTTGGTTAAGAACCAAATTTATTGTTACGTCAAAAGGTTTTACACCAAATGCAACTGCGTCAAACTCTTCACCGCAGTAACGTCCCTGAACCAGTTCGGAAATTGATTTGACTAAAGCCTTAAAAATTTCATCTTTTCTGTCTTGACCAAATTCATTTTTATGCTGCTCAAGGAATTTTCCAAATCCGCTGAGCAGCGACTGCCCCATAGCTATTGCTTTTGAGCTGAATTTTGAGAACGGAAAATTACTAAAGTCATTTTGGTCAATATTGCCGAAAACCTGTCCTTTAATCAGTTTGTATGCGGTTTCGCGGTATCTTTGCGCATCCGCTTGCGAAACATAGCCTGTTTCCGGGGTACTGCCTCTTTCTCCTGTATTTGTCAAATCAGCATAGAACAATCCCATGTCCATTGCCAGACAGTGCAGGGCGCGCGGCTTGTCGTGGTTTCCTACGAAAGTGTACGAGTACAGAATTGATTCCAGCGGATTGGACATTCCTCTTATCTGTCCGGGAATTATATTTGCAGCGTTATCGTATTGCTCTCCTTTTTCAAAATCCTTACCGAAAATCTTTGTTATATTATGGAAAAAATACGTATAGTCTGCCATTGTTGTAATTCCTGTTTCGGGAAGAAATTCAGGTATATCTATGTCTGTAATTTCCGCCGCGGTGTATGCGTTTCTGTTTTCTTTTAAGACGGCTTGTATGAACTTATTCCAGAATGAAGTTATATTTTTTATCGTATCCTTTTTGCTGTCCAGACCGCCTTTCATAGCTTCAATATCCGCTATATCTTTTGCCGCATCAATTCTCCAGGCCAAACCTGCCCCCGAGCGGTCAACAATGACTTCCGCAAGCCGGAAACTATGCTCATTCGTACCCTCTATCAATTTGAACAGGTCTTGTGCAAAAACATCTTTTTCTTCCGGGGAAATTTTATTTATACCGTTCTTGAGCTTTTCAATCAGCTCTTCAGCTTCATCTTCAGGTGGCATTTTATCAATATCAAGGTCTTTAAGCGTTGTCTGTTTTAATTCTTTATAATTATATGAAACTTCACCTGTATGTTCGCCTTCGCCTGTTCTGCGATTTTCAAAGGATTTTCTGTTGAGCACAGCGTCAAGCCTTAACCCTTTAATTACCGCAAACTTCACAATTTCTGCAGTCAGCAAAGGTATAACGTACTTACCGAATTCCGTCGGGAATTCCGTTTTAGTACCGGAACCGTCTTCTTTACTTGTTTCGCATTTGAGTTTTTGCTCTAATGCAAGCTTGCTATCTACTTTTTCAAGAATTTCCCGCGCAAAGCCGTACATTTCTTCAGTGTATAAGCTGTCCGCTTTTTTATAAATATTTTTGTATTCTGCAGGCAGGTTGGGATTGCCTTCTTTGAAAACTTCGTATCTGGATTTTCCTAAATCTTTTTCAACGGCTGCACGTTTGCTTATAAAAGGTGAGGAAAAAACGCCGGAAATTTCATCACCTATTTCAATTGAGTCCAGCGGAACATCCATCAAGCCTCTAAGAACTGAGTCCCGGTATTTGCCGTCAGGTAATTCCTTCATTACGTATGTGCCGCCAAGAACTCTGCCTACAATGTCTTCACTGATATTGTTTTTCAATTTATCGGGGAATTTGGTAAATTCTCCGGTTTCGCTGTCAGGTTTACCTTTACCCTCAATGCATGACATAATTTGTTTATAAGCATTTTCTGCATCGCCCTCGTCTATATTTATTAATGCTCTTGCAGCATACAGGTTAAGAATTTGGTTAGTTTTCCTTGTCCAGTACTGCCCGTATGTTATTGCAAGATCCTGTACTTCGCAGCACCCGCGAAGCATTTTCTCTCTAATCTCTTTAACGTCATAGGGGCTGACGCTTGATAAAAAAGCCGTGTCTGTACTTGAGAAAAAATATTTTAATTTGGCTATATCGGGATTAGCGTCCCAAGTTTCAAATCCGCTTTCAAATTTTCCATCCGCTTCCCATGTATCTGTCTTCATTAATATGCGTGCAGCATCAAAACTGTCCTTTGCAATGGGGCTTTCGCCTTTACGTTTACGTATCCGGTTAAGTTCTTCAAGATTTTTAAAATTTTGTTTGAGGATTTTCGGCTCAATTTCACAGGCATAAAGCATAACGGTGTCGTTATGGTCGTTAATGTCCAGCGGATTGTCAATACTCTTGTCGTAAGCTTCAATTAACTCATTATCAGGCGGCAGTTTGCTTATTTTTCTTTCATCATAGATTTGGATAAATGTTTTGCCGTGTGATTGTACAATTCTGTTTTTAACAGATTCGGAATTTTTGCCCAAAATACCCATCTTCAGCGGGTTATCCGGCAGATTGTAAATACGGAACCAGTAATATTCGGGAATTTTATTTTGATACTTCAAAACACGCCGGAAGTGAATACCTTGCAGACCTTCATTAACAATCGCGGCGTCTGATACCAGACTAATGCCTTTAGCGAACATTTTCTTTTGCAGCGCGGCGTAATCATCAATACTGCCGAGTGATTGTATCATCTGCATGGGGTTTTTTGTCCAGTAGCCATGGTGGGTCAGGCTGTCATCTCCTACCAAAGGAGTAGAAACTATGTTTGTGTATGAATCGAACTCTCCTGTTTCAAGGCCGTTTAATATTCCGGCAAGAGAACCGCCGGATTTTGTTGACAAATCCATTGAAGTTATTTTTGGCTCAGAATTTGGCACTATGTTGTCACCTTCTAAGACCCAGTTGTTGTTATAAGTATCGGGGATTAACAATGTCATCGCGCCGCCGGAGTTTGTGGCAGCGCCTTTTGTGTTAACGAGGTTGAAGTTATCTTCCGGCGCTTGGCCTGTGTTTATGGTTTTGCCTGCGTCAAGCTGGTAAATCGGATTGCCGGTATCTTCTTTTCCGTTCTCCAGCGGGTAAAGCTTGTAATGATAGGCGAAAGGCTCATCAGGCTCCAGTCTGTAATCTGACCGTAAATTAAAGGAGTTTTTACCCTGTTCCAATTTGACGCTTTTCTGCTGCCAATTTACATTTTCTAAAATATCCTTAACATTGCCTTTGTCGTCAACTTTGAATATTTCCAAATAACAGTTGTACTTTGTCTCATCAAAGGGGTAATAAAATTTGTATTCTTTATTGCCGTATTGATTTAACACGGTTTCATAACCTTTAAAGCTGATATTGTTTTGGATGTTTAGATTCACGAGAAACGCTCCTTAATATATTATAATTATGCTGATTTTTTTTTTTGCTACTTTATTAAGTTTTTTTACATGAAGATGAATAAAATTAGTTGAAAGGTTGAAAGGTTGAAGAGTTGAATGGCTGAGCTACCCTCTCCTTGAGGGAGGGTCGGAATTCCTGCAAGGAATTTCGGGGTGGGGTAAGTATAGATTATTGATATAGCCAATAGCTCTTTACTGTTCCCTCTTTCCTCCATACCTCTCTAACTGCCCCCTCACCTGAATTTCTAAATTCACACTGCGTGTTCATTAAGAAATTCTTCCTCTCCCGTATGGAGAGGAATTTAACTTTTCAACCATTCAACTCTATTTTCTATTCACTTAATTCTCTTTGTTGTATAATAATAGAAAAGGAGATTATAAATGCTGATGACTGAAATGAAATACGACGTAAAAGACATTACACTTGCCGATCAGGGCAAAAACCAAATAGAATGGGCTTTCAAAGACATGCCCGTGCTTAAACAAATTAAAGAACGATTTATAAAAGAACAGCCTTTTAGAGGTTTAAAACTGTCGGCATGTGTTCACGTAACAAAAGAGACAGCGGCGTTATGTATTGTAATGAAAGCCGGCGGCGCAGACGGAGTACTTGTCGCGTCAAACCCGCTTTCCACACAGGATGATGTTGCTGCCGCGCTTGTTAAGCATTACGGAATTCCGACTTTTGCCGTTGCGGGCGAAAGCGTTGAAACATACAAATCTCATATTGAAGAAGCTCTGAAACACAATCCTGATATTATTATTGATGACGGCTGTGATATTGTTTCCACTATCCATGCGCGTTTTCCGCAGGCTGCGGACGGTGTTACAGGTTCTACGGAAGAAACAACCACCGGCATAACAAGACTTCAGGCTATGGAGAAAGAAGGTACGCTGAAATTTCCTGCTGTCGGGGTCAACACAAGTATGACAAAGCATTTATACGACAACCGTTACGGCACCGGTCAAAGCTCTATGGACGGGATTTTGCGCGCGGCAAATATTTTGATTGCGGGCAAAACTGTCGTAATCTCCGGCTACGGCTGGTGCGGGAAAGGCTGTGCGCTGCGTGCAAAAGCTCTTGGCGCAAACGTAATTGTGTGTGAAGTTGACCCGCTGAAAGCTCTGGAAGCCGCAATGGAAGGCTACCGCGTAATGCCGGTTGCAAAAGCCGCAAAAGAAGGCGATATTTTCTTAACCGTAACCGGTGATAAACACGTAATAGATATTGAACATCTTTTGGAAATGAAAGACGGCGCTTTTGTTGCAAATGCCGGACATTTTAACTGGGAAGTCAACGTAACGGGTTTGCGCGAATACACAACGGAAATCAAACAAATCCGTCCGTCGCTTGAAGAATATAAACTCAAAAACGGCAAATCCATTTACGTTCTGGCCGAAGGCAGGCTGGTAAATCTTGTTGCGGCGGAAGGTCATCCCGCAAGCGTTATGGACATGAGCTTTGCAAATCAGGCGTTGGGAATTGAATTTCTTGTAAAAAACAAAGGTAAACTGGAAAATAGATTATACACGCTTCCGCAGGAAGTTGATACGGAAATTGCCGCATTGAAGCTTAAATCCATGGGAATTGAAATTGATACCCTTACCGAAGAACAGAAAAAATACCTTAACAGCTGGGATATTTAATAGTCCATTTCCCAGCCGTTCTCAATAATTCGTGCTGCACAATACCAGCCTTTAACACCGGTTGTTATTTTTTCGGAGCCTTCTGTCCCGCAGCCTGAAGTTCCGGTTTTCCAAAAATCCCAATTCCATATCTCTTTGGCGCGTATTGAACCACCGGCAACTAATGTTCCTGTTCTGTATACAAAAAACTGAAAAATATCTCTGCCCATTTGATTTGGGCCTTTGTCTCCATTCACGTCTATAAGAATGGATCCATTATTTAATTTTTCAGATATTACTGTATCGTTGAAATCTTTGAGTGATACATAGTATACTGAGCCGTCGGATAAATAAATCTTTTCAAAATCATAGTTGCCATATGTCGCGTCTGTTCCGTCTAAACCTTTAAATGTAATAGGAGATGCAGTTCCTTCCATTTTTATAATATTAAAATATTTTTTCAAAATTTCCGTAGCGTTAGACAAACCGCTTACAGTAGTCGCATTATATGCTGTTTTACCTGAATTAACAATAACTTGGGCAAATTCTGTGTTGTTAAGATAATCTGACCCTTCAATAGCAAGCATTAATTTTATACCGTTATCCCAGACATTTACAGCTTTTTTTAATTGTGTAACGTAAACCTGTTTTTTGTAATTCCCAATCAGTGACGGCATGGTAAGCGCCGCAACAACGCCGATAACGCTGAGTGTTATCAACACCTCTGCCAGAGTAAAACCTTTTTTCACATTCACCTCCTATAAGGATTATTTAACCATATTATGATAAATATTATAATTTAATAATAAGTTTTTGTCAAGTCAAATATAATAAAATTATGAAAAGAGCAATAACTATACGCGAAGAACTTAAAATGCTTTTAGCCAGAAATGCCGTAACAATCACAAAATTGGCTAAAATGCTGAAAGAACAAAAAGGTATAGATGTTCCCGTGCAAACTCTGTCCTCAAGGATAAACCGAAGGATAATTAAGTTTGAAGAAGTACGCGATATTATGGACGTACTGGGCTACAAAATTGAGTTTACAGAGCTGGATTGATTATCACCATTGTCTGCTTCACGCAATCAACCTGTCCATTTTTCTGTTATACAAAACCGACGAAATTGCCGCCGATACAATGAATATAAGCCCCAGCAGCCCCGTAAACACCTCAGGCACTTCATGGAATGTTGAAATCAACATCAGGATTGCCAGTGCGCCGATTGCCCAGTGAGCGCCGTGTTCAAGGTATCGGAATTTTGCCAGTGTTTTTTTCTCTACAAGCATAATTGTTAACGAGCGTACGAACATGGCGCCGATTGAAAGCCCGATAGTAATTATTATAATATCTTTGCTCAGCGCAAACGCCCCCAAAACCCCGTCAAGAGAAAACGATGCATCAATTAATTCCAGATAAATAAAACTGATTAAGCCGGTTTGTTTCGCGCATTCTCCGAGCTGCGCAAGACGCTTGTTCTCCATTTTTTCAAGATAGCGGGAAATCCCGTCAATCAAAAGGTAGATAATTATCCCGCTGATTCCCGATATTAAAACGGGTATGCTGTCGCTCACATGGCTTTGAACCAGCAAAAGCAGGAACAGCGATATAATGGTTTCAATCCCATGAATATTGTCAAGATGCGACATTGGCGCTTCAATTTTCTTAATCCAGTGAACATCTTTTTCGTGATTAAAAAAGTAGTTCAAAAACAGCATAATCAAAAACATTCCGCCGAAAGTTACTATCGGGGCATGGGTCCGGTGCAGATAATGCGCGTATTTGTTAACGTCAAACACTGCCATTTGGCCGACTTCAATCATACTTAATCCCGCGAAAACCGCCACTACAAGCAGCGGGAACAGAAGCCTCATCCCGAAAACAGCAATTGCAATCCCCCATGTTAAAAACCTTTTACGCCAGACAGCGGACATTTTTTCAAGTTTCATTGCATTTACTACTGCGTTGTCGAAGGATAGGCTTACTTCCAGAACACTTAAAACCAGAGCAATAAATACGCTTGCCAGGCCTGCGCCAGGATGAACGCGTTCACCCCAGAACCAAGCGCACAAAAGCCCGATTATTGTAATTATATACGAACCGGTAAAATATTTTAGCACAAATGCCTCCTGATTAATATTTAACCATTAAAACGGGGATTAGTAAATAGGAAATAGTTAATAGTAAATAGGGAATAGTTAATAGAGTTGAAAGGTTTACCCTTTAGGAGAGTGTTCATTTTTTATTGCTTTGTCATTGCGAGGAGCTTGCACGGCAAGCGACGAAGCAATCCAGTCAAAACCGTTGAATTTACTGGATTGCCGCATCGGGCTGACGCGCTGCAATGACGAAACAATGTAAAATGAACACTGCCTCTCCCTGCAGGAGAGGCAAATCTAACCCTTCAACCCTTCAACCTTTCAACTCTATTCCCTATTTACTATTAACTATTTACTAATTTATGTTATAATTACCGTTATGGAATATGTTGAGAATAAGGAAGCGGAAAACGCTCAGTTGAAGGAAATCTTCGGGGATATGGCAAAATATGCTCCGTCAAAGATTTTTGGCATGCTCGGCAATGCAATTATTATTCCGATTTATACAAGTATTCTTTCCCCGCAGCAATACGGGCTTTATGCGCTTTCTATTGCGCTGTTGTCGTTTCTTTGTATTATTTTCTCGGACTGGGTGGGGCTTTCGGGCTTGAGGTTTTTCAAAAAAAGCCAGTTGATGGAAAGTATACCGAAATATTTGACAACGCTGGTTTTGATATTGATTGTGAATTTATCGGTAATGTTTCTTCTTGCTTTTGTGTTCAGGGAGTCGTTTTATGAATTTTTCAAAATACCTGTAAAATATTTTCTTGCAATACTGCTTCTTATAATTCCTGTTGCGGTAAGAGCCTTGCTGTTTCAGCTTTTACGCGCGCAGTTAAAGGCGGTGTCTTTTACAATCTCGACTATTTTAAATCAAATTTTAACAATACTCTTATCCGTGATTTTTGTTAAATTTTTTAATATAGGCGCAATGGGGCTGCTGCTTGGCATGGGCGTATCTATTGTGCTTACGGACCTGCTGTTAATCTATCAGAGCAGCATTATGTCATGGTTTAAGTTTCAGAAAATAGAGTGGCATTTTCTGCTGCCGATTTTCAAATACGGGCTTCCTATAGCGGCAACAGCGCTGAGCGCATGGATTATAAACCAGAGCAATAAGTTTATTATGAACAGTATAAGCGGATTTTCCGAAGTCGGAATTGTCGGGGTTGCGTACGGCTTAACCCTGCCGATTTTAATGACGGTATTTTCAATAATTACGGTTGCCGTAATCCCGCGCATAATCAATATGTACGAGGAAAAAATTGATGTAAGGCCGTTAATTTCAAGATTTACGGGTTACTATATTATGGCTGCGCTGCCGGCAATTGTTTTAATATCAATATATTCGCAGGATTATGTGCGCATGCTTTCACCTAATGAGAACTTTTATTCTGCGGCGGCAATTATTCCGTACTTTGCGTTCGGAACATTTTTTATGGCGCTGACTGATTATACTACGCTTCAGTACCATCTGGCGAACAAAACCCATATAGAATTTATAATAAAATTAACTTCCGGCGTTGTCGGAGTTGTCCTGAACATAATGTTTATTCCGAAATACGGGCTCACGGGCGTTGGTATAGCGACACTGTGCGCTAATTTCCTGTATTTTTTCCTGAGTTCGGTTATTATATTGCCGGGATTAAGCCTGCGCTACCCGACAAGAACCATGTGCAGAATGTTAATCTCATTTGTGCCGTTTGCGCTGTTGTATTATGGGTTTGGCGGGTATAACCGGCTTCCTGCATTATTGGAAATGATTATTTTGATGTCAGTTTTTTACCTGTGTTATTGGCTTTTAAGCAGAACTATTTTAAAGCGTCCGCAATAATTATATTTTACATTTGTTCATATTTTAGCAATTAATTTTTTTACGGCTTTTAATTATATAGACATGTTATTAGGAAAAATTGAAAGGAAACAATAAAATGAGTCAAATTAAACGTATATTGCTGGCTGTGTTTTTATCTGTTAACTTATTGCTTCAGCAGTCGTTATTTTTACAGGTTTTGTCAAGTAACATTGACCCCGGTGTAGGCGGTATTGACCATAACGGTAACATTTATGATATTAATCCTACGGCAAAAAACGGGGATTACGGTATCAGGCACTATAACAGATTTGAACTCAGCGAGGGTGATATTGCTAATTTGATTTTCAAATATGGTGCGGAAAACATCTCAAAATTCCTCAATTTAGTTGATAACAAAGTTGTAATAAACGGCCTTTTGAATTCGGTGCGCAACGGTAATTTCCATAACGGCGATGTAATCTTTATTACGCCAAACGGCATGGCAGTAGGTGCAAGCGGAGTATTGAACGTGGGTTCTCTGTCTGTTTTAACGCCGACTGAAGACAGCTATAATAAATTCAAAGGCGACCGGATAAACGATCCTAAGATTATACAGAATTATAAATCCGCATTGGATACTAAAGGTACCGGAATAATAAAAATTGACGGTACAGTGCTTGCCCGTGATGTTGTTGACATTAAGGCGGCCGATATAGACATCACTAACACTGCCCGTCTTGTTACGGGTTTTGACAGCTCAAGTTTAATATCTTCAAGCGCGCAGGCTAAACTTTTATTTGACAGTCTTGTAAACATGGATAATACGAAGGCCGGTAACATCAGGATGGAAGCTTACAGCGACAGAGGCGGCGTTAATATTGGCGGTAAAGTCAGAAATGCCGGCTCCGGTAATATAGAACTTTACAATAACGAAGGTTCAATCGGCGTTAATATTGGCGGAGAAGTTTCTAATTCAAACGGCAATGTTGTTGTTGAAAACCAAGCCGGAGCGGTAAATATTTCCGGCTCTGTTAAGAATAAAGGGAATATGACAGTTAACAATACCGGAACAGGTATTGCGCTTACCGGTTCTCTTGATAACAGCGGGGCTATTTCATTATCTAACAGCGGTTCGCAGGGTATAAGAATTGCCGGTACTGCGGCTAATAAAAACGGTACGGCAGTAATTACCAATACTAACGGTGAACTTCTGGTAAGCGGTACGGTAACTAATGACGGACCGAAATTAACCATGACAAACACCGGCAGCGGTTTTAGGATAACTAACACCGGAAAAGTTGACAATGCCGGCAGCCTTGAAATGACCAATAGCGGCGCTGACGGATTTGTTATCGCCGGCGGCGTAACCGGCAATGGTAATACTGTAATCCGTAACTCAGGCGCAGACAGCCTTACAATATCCGGTACCGTTAACAATGAAAACGGCAGCCTTGATGTAACCAACATGGGTGCAGGCGGTCTTGATATAAGCGGGACTTCCTCTAACGTCAACGGTAACTCAACTTACACCAACGAAAAAGGTATGCTCACAGTAAATGGTACAGTAACAAACTCCGGCGCTAAATTAACTCTCAACAACACAGGCGCAGGTATCATCACCGGAAACAATTCCCAAATAACAGGTGACGGTGAATTAGCAATGACCAACTCCGGCGCCGCAGGAACAATAATTAACGGTAAAATAAATAACACGACAGGCCCTGCTTTAATTTCCAATGAAAACGGAGACCTGCTTGTCAACGGTACTGTTACCACAAGCGGTACAAAGTTAACCCTCAAAAATACAGGCAGAGCTTTAAAAATAACAGGTAAAGTTGACAACACAGGCGCACTGGAAATAACAAATACAGGTGTTAACGGCATGACAGTTGACGGCGTTGTAATTAATAACGGCAATGCATTGGTTGACAATAAAGAAGGGGCCTTAAATATATCATCAACAGGTTCAATCTCAAATACCGGCAACCTTACGGTAACTAACTCCGGCCCCAGAGGTATGACAGTTGCCGGTGCAGTGACAAATAATGGCGGTGACGCAGTATTGTCTAACAGCGGTTCAGACGGATTTGTAATTGTAGGAACAGTTGATACAACAGGATTAACCGTAACCAACACGGGCGCTAACGGACTTCTAATCAGCGGCAGAGTAAATAATGACGGTAATGCTGCATTGACCAACAGCGGCGCGGCAGGTTTGACAATATCAGGCGCTGTTGACAACAAAAACGGCAATCTTGCTGTGTCAAATACCGGTGCGGCAGGCATGACCATAAGCGGTACATCTGCAAATGGCAACGGCAATTCTACTTATACCAACGGAAACGGCGAGCTGCTGGTGAGCGGTGCAATAACCGGCAATGGCCCTAAATTGACCATGACCGGCACAGGTACAGGCCTGGTAATAACCGCTGCCGGCAAAGTTGACAATACCGGTGAGCTTGAAATGACCAATACCGGCATAAACGGGCTTAGAATAGCAGGTACAGCAACCAATACCGGTAATGCCTCAATAAAAAATTCAGGTGAAGGCTCTTTAATAATTTCCGGCGCTTTGGATAATACCGGTAACGCAGTTCTTACTAACTCCGGTGAAGGCGGACTCGTAATCAGCGGCGCTCTTAATAATAAAGATGGCAGCCTTGCCGTAACGAACAGTGGTGAAAACGGCTTAAAAATAAGCGGTACGTCTTTAAATGACAACGGCAACTCTACTTATACCAACAACAAAGGTGAATTGTTGGTAAGCGGCACAGTAACCGGCAACGGACCTAAATTGACCATGACCAACATCGGTACCGGACTAAGAATAACTACTGCGGGTAAAGTAGATAACACCGGTGAACTGGAAATGAGCAGCACGGGAGATGACGGCCTAACCATAGACGGCGGAGTTACTAATACCGGGGATGCAAATATCAAAAACAGCGGTAAAGGCGCCTTGACTGTTTACGGAACGGTGGATAATACCGGTAACGCTTCAATAACAAACTCCGGTAACAGAGGCATGCTAATCAGCGGTACAGTAAGCAATAAAAATGGCAATCTCAACCTTGATAACACAAATGGCGGTATGATAATATCCGGTAAATCCGAGAATAAAGACGGCGCATTAACGGTAAGCAACAGCGGCGCCGCCGGTCTGACCGTAAGCGGTGTTTCTTCTAACACTAACGGAACCTCAACCTACACGAACTCCGCAGGGGAATTATTGGTAAGCGGCACAGTAAACAGCAGCGGGACTAAACTAACTATGACCAACACAGGCAGCGGTTTGAGAATAAGCAGAACCGGCGCGGTTAATAATGTCGGCGATCTTGAAATGACCAATACCGGCGTAAATGGTTTGGCAATAGACGGCGGAGTTTACAATCGCGGAAATGTTGATATAACAAATTACAACGGCGCTTTGACAATTACTTCTTCTAATACATTGTCCAATACCGATGGCAACATGAACGTAACCAATTCAGGTTCCGGCGGTCTAATCATATCCGGTACTTCATCCAATGCCAACGGCAGCTCTACCTACACCAACGAAAAAGGGATGCTCACCATTAACGGTACTGTTACAAATGCAGGAGATAAATTAGCAATAAACAACACAGGCTCA
>JAISCP010000016.1 GCA_031265495.1 Heliobacteriaceae bacterium
CTGTTGATTTTCTGGATTGCTTCGTCGGGCTTACGCCCTTCTCGCAATGACGAACTAACGCGGCAGGCTCAGCCTGCTCCGCCAGAGTAAAAACTTTTGCTCTTAGGCCCTCTCCCCGCGGGGGAGGGTACAAACACTTGGCGAAACCGCAGGTTGAGCTTAGTGTTTGGGGTGAGGGGGCGGTCAAGCATACTGCCCCCCTCACCTGAATTTCTAAATTCCCTGTGTTCATTAAGAAATTCTTCCTCTCCCGTATGGAGAGGAAATTATAAAAATTCTGAACTAAAGCAGGCGGAAAACCTTGCAGGAAGCCGCTAGAAAGCCCCCCCCCCCCCCCGAAAGTGGTGCTATGCCTACGTTACAGCCATTTTTATATACTTCTCTCATAACCATTCCTCCTTCTTTAATTATCACAGCAGAATTATACAACACTTAGTAAAATCTTGTCAAATTGTTTACTTTTCCCTCTCCATACGGGAGAGGGTGCAAACACTTAGCAAAACCGAAGGTTGAGCTTAGTGTTTGGGGTGAGGGGGCAATTAAGCTTTACTTCCCCGTGCAGAAGGCAGATGCTGAAACAAGTTCAGCATGACAGGGAGGTTAAGGTGGGCTATCCTTTGCTGTTCCCTCTTTCCTGTTTACTATTTACCAATTTAGCTATACCTCCAAACCTCTATACCTCTTATTCACCTATTCACTTAAAAATCAATAAAACCCTCATCCGGTACTGCGTACCACCTTCTCGGAGAAGGGATTAAACCGTTCAACTCTTCAACCTTTCAACTAATTTAGCTGTCCCTCCAGCCATCCTATTCACTATTTACTAATCACTATTTACTCAATTGTTAATATTATGTAAAGGTTGTGGTAAATAATTATTCAGGTAGTATAATCTTAGTTATGCAGGAAATCTTGGACAGAAAACAAATAAAGAATATTGATTTTAACTGTGATTTAGCGCAGAGTTTCGGCGTTTACAAAAATAACTGCGAGTTTGAACTGCTGGATTATGCAAGCTCTGTGAACATTTCTTGCGGTTTCCATGCCGGCGACCCTGTGAGCATTAAAGAAGCGCTTTTGAAAGCCGGAGATAAAAACGTTGTTGTCGGCGCGCATATCGGGTTTGATGATATTCAGGGGTTCGGCTGCCGCGAAATGCACATGCCCGACGATGAGCTGGAAGCGCTTGTAATCTATCAGGTCGGCGCTCTGATGTCATTTGCAAAAACATTTAAAATGGAAATTGAACACGTCCGCCCGCACGGCGCAATGTACGCAATGGCGGCACAGGATTTTGATATTGCAAGAGTTATTGCCGGTGCGGTTAAAAAAACTTCTCAATGGCTTGTATATTACGGCGCTGCCGGTGAGGTTACACAGCGTGTCGGCGAAGAACTGGAAATGCAGGTTGCACAGGAAGTTTTCCTTGAAAAAATGTACAATCCTGACGGAACAATTGATTATTCCGCAAAAGATAATGAAAATAACGAAGTTATGATTGGGCGGCTTAAACATTTTCTGGCGACTTCCCAGCTCCCGAACAACGCAGGCGAAAAAACCGTTTTTAATGCCGATACAATACATTTTAAGTCAAAAGATTTGATATTACAGGCGCATGAGGTAATAACCCCGCTGCCGGTAAATTACAAGAATGCGGCAGCTTCAGGATGGGTAGAATGAAAATGTTCAACCGGAATGTAAAAATCCCCGAAGATGCAGGCTGGTTAATCCCGGGTTTGCAGATTAAACGCTGGTTTTTTCTTATATTTCTGGGCGCAGCGCTTATGGCGCTGGGGGTTCTGGTTCTGTTTGATATTAAGCCGGTGTATAACATAATGCAGGTTATCCAAAAAGTTGCAACAAAATTTTCAACCGAATGGATTGCGTTTGCAATAGTAATGTTCGGAGCGGCAGTGTTTTTCAAAGGCTGGCAGAAAACGAACCTTTCTCTGCTGGAAGGGCTTGATAAACAGACTATTCTGGAGTCGCTTTACAGAAGAAGAAAGCTTAACAGAGGGCCTAAAATTGTCGCTGTCGGCGGAGGAACAGGGCTTTCAATGCTGTTGAAGGGGATTAAGAAAATAACAAATAACATTACTGCGGTCGTAACCGTGGGCGACGACGGCGGAAGTTCGGGAAGACTGCGTGAAGAAATGGGGGTTTTGCCTCCGGGCGATATAAGAAACTGTATTGTTGCACTTGCCGATGATGAAGATTTAGTGGCAAAATTATTCCAGTACAGGTTTAAAACAGGCGAAGGGCTTGAAGGACACAGTTTCGGCAACCTGTTTTTGACAGCGTTGTGTGCGATTACGGGTGATTTAGTGCGGGCGGTTAAGGAGTCTTCAAATGTTTTGTCAATTCGCGGGCGCGTGCTGCCTTCGACTCTTGACGATATGCGGCTGGTTGCCGAAATGGAAGACGGCAGGATTATTCACGGAGAGTCGAATATTCCCGAAGCCGGAGGAAAAATTAAACGCCTGTATACTGACCCTGCTGACTGCAAGCCGCTGGATGATGTGATTTCCGCAATAAGAGAGGCTGATTTGGTAATTCTGGGGCCCGGCAGTCTTTTTACCAGCGTTATTCCAAACCTGCTTATTAAAGAAATTTCAAATGAAATAGCTAATTCCCATGCAAGAAAAATTTATGTGTGCAATATTATGACCCAGCCCGGAGAAACTGATGATTACAGTGTTACAGACCATGTTAACGCATTAATGGAGCATGCAAATAGCAAAAATATTATTGATACAGTTCTGGTCAATGACTACCTGCCCGCAAATCTTGCGCAGAAATATGAATTATCAGGACAATACCCGGTTAAGCCGGATGCGGAAAACCTAAAGAAAACAGGTGTCAATTTGTTTTCACAAAAACTTATTGAGGACAGCAAGGAAGGGTTAGTCCGCCACAGCTCCAACAGGGTTGCCAGAGCTATTTACTACTGGTACAGAAAAGAGGGTAAAAAAGCAAAAAAGCATGAGCGTAATATTGTAAAATTATAGGAGGACGAAAAGTGATTAAAAAAGTTACTGTGAAAACCGTTCAAAATCTTAAAAATGAAAACAAAAAGATTTCTATGCTTACGGCTTACGACTATTCAACCGCGAAATATATAGATGAAGCGGGTGTTGATATGATTTTGACGGGCGACAGCCTTGCAATGGTTGCGCTTGGCTATGAAACAACGCATTTTGTCGGAATGGAGGAAATGTGTATTTTCACAAAGGCTGTGGCAAGGGGCGTTAACCGTGCGCTTGTGGTTGCGGATATGCCGTTTATGAGTTACCATGCGGATGTCTGCGGAGCGCTTAAAAACGCTGCGGAATTGATTAAATGCGGGGCTGACGCCGTAAAAATCGAAGGTGCGTCAGAGCATATTCTGAATGTGGTTCAAAGGTGTACGGAAAGCGGAATTCCGGCAGCAGGGCATCTGGGTTTTACGCCGCAGTCCATGCACACGCTCGGAGGGTACAATATTCAGGGGAAATCCTGCGAAGCGGCGCGCAGTATTCTTGAGCAGGCCCAAAATCTTGAAAGAGCCGGAGCGTTCGCGGTTGTACTGGAAATGCTTCCTGAAGAAAGCGCGGAATATATTACGAAAAACCTGCAAATTCCGACAATTTCGTGCGGCGCCGGGCGGCGCTGTTCAGGGCAGGTAATCGTGTGCGATGATATGCTCGGAAAGTATTCGGAATTCAAACCTAAATTTGCCCGCCGGTACGGTGATATGAGGTCTTTTATTCTGGACTGCGCAAGCCGTTATAATGAAGATGTTAAAAACGGAAATTTCCCGTCAGAGGAAGAAATTTTCACACTGGGTGAAGACGAGCTTAAACAGTTGTGTACAGAGGTTTAAAAAGTGTTAGCGCATACGATAAAAGAAGTCCGTGAACAGGTTAAGAAGTGGAAGCAGGAAGGTTTGAGCGTTGGTCTTGTACCTACAATGGGCGCGCTGCATGCCGGACATTTAAGTCTTGTTGAGGCAAGCGTCGGTAAATGTGATAAGACGGTTGTTTCTGTTTTTGTAAATCCCGCTCAGTTCGGCCCGAACGAAGACTTTGATAAATATCCCCGAACTTTGGAAGAAGATGTGCGCATGCTCAGCGGACGGGACGTCTTGATTTTTGCTCCGAGTGCGGAAGAAATGTACCCGTCTTCGGAATTGGCGAAACAAGTTCCGCTTCCCGCTCAAGGGGAGAGTGTTGATTTTGCATTGATACGTCATTGCGAGGAGGGCGTTAGCCCGATGCGGCAATCTAGTAAATCGACAGCCTTGACTGGATTGCTTCGTCGCTTGCTGTGCAAGCTCCTCGCAATGACGAAGCAGCACAAAATGGATAATTCACCTCAGAACAATGCCGTTTCATTCAACCTTTCAACCTTTTTATCCTCTACTTTTGTTGTTCCTCCTCGCTTTTATACGGATAAGCTTTGCGGAAAGTCCAGACCGGGTCATTTTGACGGGGTTTGCACTGTTGTTGCCAAATTATTTAATATTGTTCAGCCGGATTACGCTTTTTTTGGCGAGAAAGACAGGCAGCAGTTAATAATTATCCAAAAAATGGTTAAAGATTTGAATATTCCGGTTGAAATCATTGCGTGTCCGATTGTGCGCGGCGAAAACGGGCTTGCGCTGAGTTCCAGAAATAAATACCTTAAAAATAAAGAAGAAGCCCTTGTGCTTAACAAAGTTTTACTAAATATAAAAGCATGCTATGATAATGGTATAGTTGATGTTGAAAGCTTAACTGAAACGGCATATTCTTTTTTGAATAAAAATCATTCGCTTGAATATCTTGAATTCAGAGATAAGGATGATTTGGAAATCAAAAAAATTGCAGACGGTAATACGATAGTTTTTATTGCCGTGAAAATCGGGGAAGTCAGGTTAATTGATAATTTATTATTGGAGAGTTCATGAAGGGATTTTATAATCTTTTTCAAAAAATTTTAAAGCTTCTGGTGAATTTAATATTTATCTTGCAGATTGTGCTTACGCTGACGGTCTTTACAGTGACAATGTACTGGTTAATGAGTCTGCTCGGGCAGAACTCTTTTGATTTTGCGCTGCCGCTGGCGGATTTTGCGGCTTCAACAGTTCACATATTTTTCAACGGGAATATAAACGGCGGCTCCTTTGACGGAACTTTTTTGGTATTTGACATTGCCGCCTTGCTGCTGGTGTTTATCGGAAATAAATTAAAAATGTACATTTACGGGTTGATGGAAGATGTTTATTTTTCAATAGAAAAGTGTAACAGACAAGAAGAAGATAATTTGAATGAAGATTTACAAAAAGATTATGAAAAAAGTATCAGGCGTATGGCAAATTCCGCACTGCTGCTGGATTTTGAATTAAAAAGTCTTTTTGAAGATATGAATATTAGCTCGTCCGCCTCTCTTAAAGAGGCTGAGGAGCAAGTTTTGAAGACTTTTTACAATGATGTAAGACCTTTCGGCAAGTGCGCAAGAACCGGTAACAGAGTGCTTATAATGCTCAATGACTTCAAGAAAACAGACAGTTTGCTGAAATATATAGACGAATCATTAAATAAAATACGTAAAGAGCTGCGTTCGAACAGATGTATGCTGAATGTCTGTACGGCGCTTGAGACTTATGACGCGGATACTCCGGCAAAAAAAGTTTATGAACTGCTTTCCAAACTGATTAATTTAAAAATAAAAAATGAGATTGTTTGTTTCGGGAATTTTCGTCTGCGCTATGAGCTTGAACTGGTGCAGTCTTATTTAACGGTTAACAAGGGGATTTACACGGGCGTGGAAGTCTGGGCGCTGGTTAAGAAAGATTAACATTGCGCTTGATTTTAAATTATGTTCCTGCTATTGTTGAAATATAAGCCGCAGACAGTCAGCTGCCGAAAGGCATTAAACGTCCGCAGGACGGCTAACCGAGGTTATGCAAAATATTATTCTTTGTGAATATTTGTGTAATTTTCAGCGGTTGGAAATTTTGAAACACATTAGCAAAGGAGCTGAAATATGGCAACAAAAGCATTTAAATCCAATAAAATAGATTTGCTGAAAACTAAACTGGAAAAAGCTCAGGTAGCGGTAGTAACAGAGTATAAAGGTTATTCCGTTGATGAAATTACCGCGCTCAGACGCTCGCTTCAAAAAGAGAGCGGCGATTACATGGTAACGAAAAATACACTGGCAAAAATCGCTGTTAAAGGAACTGATTTTGAAGTTCTTACGGAACTGTTTAAAGGCCCGGTTGCACTGGCATTCGGCTTTGAGGATCAAGTAACCCCCGCTAAGCTGGCAGCTAAATTTATCAAAGAAAGCAAAAAAGGCGCAATACTTGGCGCAGCGTTGGACGGTAAACTGTTGACGGCGCAGGAAGCCGAAGCGCTGGCAAAACTTCCTTCAAGAGAGGAGCTTATTGCAAGACTTATGGGTTCAATCAATTCGCCTGCAACGGGTATTGCCGGCTCGGTCAGCGCGGTTATGGCATCGTTAACAAGAGCTGTGGCGGCGGTCAGAGACCAAAAAGCGGCCTAACCCTCAGACTAGGGGGTAGAGACTGGAGACCAGAGCGGTTGAAAGGTTGAAAAGTTGAAGGGTTGAATGGTTTAGAAACCGCTAAACGCGTTCAACAAAACAAGCAAAACAGATAGGTAACATTAACTTGAAACGAACATAAAAACAATAAAACCCTCATCCGGTACTGCGTACCACCTTCTCCCAGAGGGAGAAGGAAGAGATAAAGAAAGCAAAACAGACAGGTAAAACAGTTGAAAGGTTGAATGGTTTAAAAACCGTTAAGCGCGTTCAACAAAACAAGCAAAGGAGACAGGTAGTAGCTGATAAAAGCCGGTAATGTGTAAAGCTGACAATTAATGAAGTAATTCCTGATAAAGGCGGAAAAGGGTAAAACTAACTTGAAAGGGCATAAAAAAAAAGGAGAATAAAACAATGAGTAACGTAGCAACAATTTTAGAATCAATCGAAAAACTAACTTTACTGGAAGCATCAGAGTTAGTAAAAGCAATGGAAGAAAAATTCGGCGTATCAGCGGCAGCGCCCGTAGCGGCGGCAGCGGCGGCTCCGGCGGCAGCTCCGGCTGAAGGCGGCGAAGAAGTTTCCAATGAAGTAACAGTCGTGCTGGCTTCGGCAGGCGCAAACAAAATCGCTGTTCTTAAAGAAGTAAGAACAATCACCGGTCTTGGCCTGAAAGAAGCAAAAGACCTCGTAGACGCAGCTCCGAAAGCTATCAAAGAAAACGTTAAAAAAGAAGACGCTGAAGCTATTAAAAAACAAATTGAAGCGGCAGGCGGAACAGTTGAACTTAAATAGTTCGTATTAACAGCATAAAAAAAAGAACCCCTTAGGGTTCTTTTTTTGTTTCAAATTTTTCATTTTTTAACTTAATAAGTTTTCCAATAAATCGGCGTCCCGCACTGCAGTAGTATTCTCGCGGACTTTCTGCCTGTGGATATATGTTCGCAGCGCTTCCCTGATTAACTCGCTGCGTGAACGGTTTTCGCCGTCCGCAACCTGATCGATTTTTGTTAAAAATTCTTCAGGCATAGAAATTAGTACTCGTGCCATGTGTGCTCCTTTTGTGTGGTCTTATATATATAAAAACATTTTCATAAGAAAAAGTGCTATCCTTTACGTAAAAATTATATAATAAATCTCGAAAATAGTGCAGAATATGGGGATACCGTGCGTTACAAAAGTTAACAATTAGGGCTGAGCACTAAAAATCTGTAATAACGACCTTGTCATGCTGAACGACCGGATTGACCTCCGGTGTTTCAGCATCTGCCAATGGTAAAATCAAACCAACAACCCTTTTCAATACCTACGACTACCCCACCCCGAAATCTGCGGCAAATGCGTTCGCTTCGCTCACGCCTGTTGCCGCAAAGATTTCGACCCTCCCTCAAGGGGGAGAGTGTTAACTTTTTATTGCTTTGTCATTGCGAGGACGAATGTAATGAGGACGAAGCAATCCAGTCAAAACCGTTGAATTTACTGGATTGCCGCGTCGGGCTTACGCG
>JAISCP010000025.1 GCA_031265495.1 Heliobacteriaceae bacterium
CACGTTTTATCTACACATAAAAGAGTGCGAGTTTAGATACAACTATAGAAACAAAAATAGTTACTTAACTTTACTTAGAAACTTTAGAAAAGAACCGCTAAAGTTGTCTTGAACCTAAATCTAAAATTAACAGCAATGCTGACATTTTTGATTTTTACCTCCTGATAAATTCTTTAGTTGTAAAATTCAATGATGGTCATACGAGCATATCATTTTCACATAACGACTTAGAGCAATCTAACGGATTATTATTTCCCTTCCCTATAAAGATAAATCCAGGTGATTCGTCAGTAACAATAACAAATGATTATACAAAATCGGGTAATTCTATTCCGGTAAATTCGGAGGTATTAAGTATTAATGGGATTCAAATCAAAGAAATTGTCGGGAGAATGACACAACAAGTAAGTGGAGAACAAACATTTTACAGAATAGACCGGTTAACATATTTATTTACGCCATTACTTTATGCTTTATATAAATCGGAAGAATTTGAAGTAGAGTATCGTCACAACGAATCGACCTACAAGAACAGGATTCAGGGGATTTCGTATTATGAAAGATATGAAAGGAGATCGCAAGCAGTTGCCAGTGAGACAATCAAGCCATATTCTTTACAGGTTGACTCAATTAATAGTTTTGCAATCATAGATTTCCGTCAATTTGTAGACTTAGAAAACTTTACAAAGTTTCTTGATTCGACTTTTACCTGCCTTAATAATCAGAAAATAAATAATCTGATTATAGATGTTAGAAACAATGGTGGTGGAAACTCAAGGCTTGGTGATGAGTTGTTTCAGTACATCTCAAAAGTACCATTTAAGCAATACGGACAAACGACCATAAAAACCAGTGAACAGCAAAAGAATTTCTTTAGATCCGAATACAATATAAATGATACCAGTGCTCTGGGAGTTGTTATAGGAAGCGATGAAGAACTCATTGAGTTACGATTTAATGGAAATGTTTATGTTTTGCAAAGTCATTACACATTTTCTTCTGCCTCCGGTTTTTCCTGGGCATTTAAATATTTTGGAATGGGGGAAATAATAGGAGAAGAAACAGGAGGTTTAGCCGTTTGTTTTGGAGACATTGTACGGCAAAGACTTCCATATTCGGGATTTTCTTATACTGTTTCTCATAAGAAGTTTTATCAGTACGGAGCAACTGATGACAATATTCATGGTACTATTCCTGATTATGAAGTGCCTGCTAATAATGCATTGAGTTTTGCGGTTGAATTGATTAAGATGAAAAAACAAAAATAAAACCCAGCAGCTAACAAACGGCACAGACATTTACACCGTCAGCAAGATGTTGGGGCATACCAACGTAAAAACCACCCAAATTTACGCAAAAGTGGTTGATGAAAAGAAAGAAAAAGCGGCTCGCGCTATCAAACTGAATGTCAATAAATAATTTAGAAAGAAAAGCGGCAAATACAATCAAATTGGATAGTGGTAAATAATAATCAAATGAAACTCACTCTAACATGACAACAAAAGACAGAATGCCGGCAGATAATGTTTTAAATTCAAATATTATATTGACGAGCTATATAACAAAGTAACTTTGAGCCATAGAACAAACCTGTGCTTCAAAACATATCATACCTTTGCAGAAATAAAATTTAAAAAAATGACAAAAGTTTGGTTTATTACAGGAAGCTCACGAGGATTGGGCAAAAGTATTACAGAAGCGGTTTTAGCAAATGGTGACAATGTCGCAGCCACAGCAAGAAACCCGAAACAGTTAACAGATTTGGCGGACAAATATCCCGAACAAATTCTGACGTTACAGTTAGACGTAGCCGACAAAGCACAAATTCATTCGGCAGTTGAACAGACGGTAAAACACTTTGGGCGAATTGACGTGTTAGTGAACAACGCAGGCTTTGGAATTACAGGTGCAGTTGAAGCGTTTACAGACGAACAGGTAACAAGTCAATTAGAGGTAAATTTGTATGCGCCGATTGAAATTACAAGAGCCGTTTTACCGCATTTGCGCAAACAGCGTTCCGGCAGCATTTTTAACGTAAGTTCTATTGGCGGGCGAACCGGCTCGGCGGGACTTTCAATGTATCAGGCGGCAAAATTCGGGTTGCAAGGTTTCACAGAAGTGTTGCGCAAAGAAGTTGCAGCGTTAGGTATAAAAGTTACTTCCATTGAGCCGGGTGGTTTCCGTACCGATTGGGGCGGTAATTCTATGAGTTATACCAAAGAAATTGAAGACTACAATTCTGTATTAAACCCAATAAAAGCTTATTTAGAAACCGCTACGCCATTAGGTAATCCCAACAAAGCCGCGCAGGTAATTATTGATTTGGTGGAACACCCGGAACCGCCTGTTCATTTGGTGTTAGGCTCTGATGCAGTTGCGATTTTAGAAGCCGCTGACGCAGAACGAAAAGCAGAATTTGAAAAATGGAAAGCAGTAAGTGTTACAACTGATTTTGACGATGCCAAGTAAAAACAACTCTCTTATATCCAAATGAACAAGAACGAAAAAATAGAATTGATAAATTTTTCTTGCCACGCTTCAGACTATCGGGAAGGCGAACATTTTAACGCCTTCCATAGTTTGGGTATCGTTCTTTCGGGTATTATGGAATTAAATGACGGACAGAGAAAAAAGCAATTCAAGCCGGGCGATTTATATTCTGCAAGGAAAAATCACTTAATGAAGTTTGTAAAACACCCGCCTGAAAACGGCGATTTCAAATCACTGACCATTTATTTTAATGAAGAACTGTTGCGGGATTTTAGTCTGGAATATAAATACGAAGCGAGAACTAAACAAAAATCGGCTGCATACATTTGTTTTCAACCCAACAAAGCGCTCACGTCATTTATGCAATCATTGTTGGATTATGAAGAAATATTGAATAACAAAAGCGATACGAAACTTATTCTGCTGAAACAAAAAGAAGCGTTGATGTTACTGCTTGAATACGACATTACATTGAAAGATGTTTTGTTTGATTTCAGTGAGCCACATAAAGTGGATTTGGAAGCTTTTATGAACAAGAACTTTCATTTCAACGTAAATCTTGACAAATTTGCCTGTTTGACAGGCAGAAGTTTGGCAACATTTAAGCGAGATTTCCAAAAGATATTCAACACTTCACCACGAAACTGGTTACAACAAAAACGGTTAGAGGAAGCCCTCTATTTGCTGACAGAAAAGAAACAAACCGCTTCCAACATTTACCTTGATTTAGGTTTTGAAAACCTGTCGCATTTTTCGTTTGCTTTCAAAAAGAAATTCGGCTATGCACCAACACAACTAACAGACGCATACACGTTCAAATCGAATATCAATCGCAACTAAAATTATTGGATAAACGAAAAATATATTTCGCTTTATTATCCTTTCCTTATGCCTACACTAATGGCATATTAGCTATTGTTGGAAATTTACAGAATGAATAATAAAATGTAAGCAATTAAATATCAATAGATAAATAAAAACAAAATGAAAGAAAAGACACAAAAAAACTATCTCAACCATTGAGGTAAACGACATTTTAGAAGTATTGGAGCAACACAATTTTTCAAATCAAAAACAAGTTGAGTTACTCCAAGTTATCAACTATGCTTTGTACAAAAAGAAATATCCGCAAGACCTCTGCGGTATTTTAGACAGGAAAATACAAATCCTGCAACAGCCACCCGAACCGCCCGAAAAAGACACTCCCGAAAAGAGCGGAACAAAGCGCATGGAAAATCGGATACTTGTCTGCGCACCAAGCAAAGTTTCTCCTGACTTTATCACTGGGACACCCAAATCCGATTAAGCTTTCTGAGAATTGAATATCTGCGGACAAAATCCTATCTTTGAGGGCTTATATGACCTTAAGTGATAGAGTCAGGA
>JAISCP010000029.1 GCA_031265495.1 Heliobacteriaceae bacterium
GCAATCCAGTCAAAACCGTTGAATTTACTGGATTGCCGCGTCGGGCTTACGCCCTCCTCGCAATGACGAAACAATGCAAAGTTAACAATGCCCCCCTTGAGGGAGGGTCGAAATTTGCTTTGGCAAATTTCGGGGTGGGGTAGGTATAGAAAAAAACATCCCCGCCATAACCATCCTGTCACCCTGAACTCGTTTCAGGGTCTGGCCAATGGTAAAATCAGGCCATCTCCTTCCTGTCATGCTGAACTTGTTTCAGCATCTGCACATGGCAAAATCAAACCATAACCTATACAATCCTCAACGACCGGATTGTTTCAAAATCGGACTACCGGTAAAAATATTCAATACCTTCGAGCTTTACTTGCCCTTATAGAAGGCAGATGCTGAAACAAGTTCAGCATGACAGGATGGTTATAGCTGGTTTTTAACAATCCTATTTACTAAAAACTATTTACTAATTTCAATAAAACCCTCATCCGGCGCTACGCGCCACCTTCTCCCAGAAGGGCAGGCTGAGCGTGTACGACAAACAAGGCAAGCTATGCGCTAGTTTGACGGGTCAGGCATAGCGTGGCACCCAAAACACTGGGTTCTACCTAAAATTTATTCACCCTCGCTGCGCTCAAGATACAGGCTGGCTCATTGCCTGTCCGCTTTGTAAACCATTCAACCCTTCAACTATTCAACCTTTCAACTATTTTCCTATTCACCTAATCACTTAGTCACCTATTCACTTTAATTTATACAAATCAATTCTGTTTTTTCCTCTTTCAAAAGATTGTATCAGCTCATAGTCGTTTTTCACGAATTCAAAAAATTGCAGGCGGTGTACCATGTTTTTTTGAAATATGGGAGTTTCAAAACCCTGCACAAATGCAATATATTCTGTTTTCTCCGCACGGATATGGCTGATGACATTTTCAATTCCGGCTGCTTCGGTAAAATGTTCGTGCAGCATATAGTAGTTGCAATCCGCAGGTCTGCCGGACAAATAGCTTAACATGGAACCTTCGGGATAGAACAAAATCTTGTCGGTTTTGCGTGTATTTTCGTTTATGTACTTAATAAACGAATTAAGCGGGATTGCGTAGTTTGTTGCGGTATAAATACAGTCGTTATTACCCGCAACCCTGTCTGTTTTAAAAATTATCCGGTTGGCAGCATTGAAAAGAGAATATACGCAGGCTAACATAGCCAGCCAGAATACAAAAAACTTTTTCAGTCCGGTTCGGTTTGATATGTAGATAACAAAAGCCGTAAACAGCACAGGGAAAGTGTAAATTCCGTAACCCCACATTACTGAAAAACCGAAAAAAGTTCTTGGCGTTGTACCCAGCGCCAAAAGCATTAACAAAAACAATGGCTTGTCCGTATATATTTTTTTGAAATCAATAATAAGCAAAAACAGCATTAAGACAGGCAGGTAGCAAAACTGAGAGTCCCTTACGCTGAAATTTACAAATGCGGCTAGCAGCAGCACAGCACAGAAAAAACAAAAATATTTCAAAAAATTATTTGGGATTTTGAATATAAGATAACAAATTAATGATATTGATGCCATTTTTAAAAACGACACAACAGACGGCAAAAAGGCGGCCGGGTTTGGGTACATTCCGTATGTTACGGAAGCTTGAATAAAACTCTGACCGGTTAAGAATTTTTTCATAAAAGCACAGGTGTTGACAAAATCGCTCGGACGCCACCCTTGCAGCAACAGCGCCGATAATGATAAAAGCGGAAAAATCAGAAATGCACCGGCGCATTTTAACATGTTCGTTTTGTTGAGCGGCTTTACGGAAATTACCGTAAAAAGCAGAATCGGCGGCAGCAGCCAAAAATCGTTCTTGCATGCAACGCTGAACCCGCAAAATAACGAAGCAAGCACGGCAAATTTTGCCGTACCGGTTTTTGTATACTTAATCAGGAACAAAGCCGCTAATGCGTACGCGCTAATGCTGTATGTTACAGCAAATGTGTACGGAAAAAGAAAATTATGCAGATTTCCGGTAATCATGCACAACGTCATTGCCGCTTCCACAAGCAGGAATGACGTGAGCCTGCCCGTAAACTCTCTTGCGATGCCGTAAACCGAATATATAAGCACAAGCGAACACACAGCCCCCGCTGCATACAGAGTATTCAGCTTCACGCCGAAAACCCCTAAAATAAATGCGTTCAAATAATACGCCAGAGGTCCGTAAAGATTAAATATATCTCTGTACAAAATCTGCTTTTTTAAAATTGCGGACGGGATAAGTATTTCGCGCCCGCTGTCAACCATTAGAAGATAATCCACTTTCCAATACATTACGCATAACAAAAGAAAAATTATAAAAATCCCTGCAACGGGCAGAAGTTCTTTTTTTTCTTTAACGGAATAAATTTTATTAATCATACCAGCCTTATTATTCTTACCGGACAAAATTGTTAAATTTTATTACAAAGGATTTAACAATTCCTATTGTAAAAGGCTTAACATTTCTTGTCAATAGCGAAAAAAATATAAGCGGCAGGCTGAGCCTGCACCCAAAACACTGGGTTCTACCCGAGATTTATTCGCTTTTGCGCCCTCTCACCTGAATTTCTAAATTCACACTGCGTGTTCATTAAGAAATTCTTCCTCTCCCGAGAGGCATTCAACCTTTAAACCTTTCAACTTTTTTTCCTATTCACCTAATCACTTAGTCACCGATTCACTTAACTATTGAGTTTTATTCTTTTTTAAGCTACTGTGCAGATATAAGGAGAGACTAAATGCAGATTTTGGAAAAATTAAAGCGGATTAACGACGTAATCAAAGATATAGCGGTTTTTGTCCGGGAAGACTCTTATATTAAGCCGGATTTCGAAGAATACCTTAAAACAACCGGAGCGCCGGCTGAAAATGCGGCCGCCTGCTTTAATTATATTTTTGAAAGAAATTTGGACGGGAAAAGCATTATTGAACTGTATTCACGAAAAAAAACGGACAATGCGGATATTGTAAGCGCTTTGATGAAATCGTTTTCTTCTGTCTTTGAGGTTAAGAGGCAGACTAAAAACGGATTTGAAATTTACGGCATAGTTAATGAAAAAACTTACAGCGTTACCTCGCTTGTTAAGATGACAAATTTCAGAGGAATAGGTTCCGGCCAGTATATTTCAGCCAGAATTTTTGAATACGGCGCAGATTACTATCTGTTGGAAATTTCGGGGGTTCTGCCGATATACAAAAAAGACGAAGCGCTCCGGTATGCGGTTGCTAAAATTATTCAAAATCCCGAACTTGTTTACCTTGATAACCCTGAAAAACTTGAAGAACTTGAAAAAAATGTAAAAACTTTATATAAAAAATTTACGGAATATTTTGGCTCTGACGAGGTTATTACCACAAACAAATTTGCCGATGAAATTATCAGCCTGTTTAACGACTATACTGAGGGCGGCGAAAAAACAGACTTTAAAGATAAAATTCAAACGCCGGAAGTTTATAGATTTTTTAATATAAACGAGTTTAATAATAATTATCATAATTTTTTGGAAAATTCGCTCGGCGGTTTTTCGTCTCACAGTGAAGTTTACGATGTCGGAGTTGTTTTTGATGAAGAATCGGGATTGTACGCGGTTCCTTTTTACGGAACATTTAATAAGATGTTTGAAACCGAAATTGAAGGCGGCGCGCAATGCCTGGAATATTTCCTCAATAATGACAAATTCCCGCCCAATTTAATCAAACGGGTTGCCGCAAGACATGCGGGCTTTATGGATACAGTAAACAAAATATTAGGTACAAAATTTACTTTGGATGAGCTTTTGCGTGAATACAAAGACCGTTATACCAATAATAAAATATTTTCATCAACGACGGTTTTATATAAATCACGTACATTCTCCAATATACTGGGCATTATTGAGGAGGAGCGCCCAAAGACTGCGGATACGGCGGGCAGAAATGACCCTTGCCCTTGCGGCAGCGGCAAAAAATTTAAAAAGTGCTGCGGGGCTTAGTATTGATTTCTTACCTTGCTTACTCTCTCCATACGGGAGAGAGTACAAACACTTAGCGAAACCGCAGGTTGAGCTTAGTGTTTGGAGTGAGGGGGCAGACTGCACGACAAACAAGGCAAGCTATTCCATAGTTTGACGGGTCAGTGACATCTACCCCAAATTTATTCTGTTTTGCGCCCCCTCACCTGAATTTCTAAATTCACACGTTCGTTAAGAAATTCTTCCTCTCCCGTATGGAGAGGAATTCAGCTGTTTCCTGTTCCCTCTTTCCTGTTTACTATTCACTAATTTAGCTATCCCTCCAGACCTCTATACCTCTTATTCATCTATTCACCTTCTCTTGCCACGTCATTGCGAGCGACCGGCGGGAGCGCGGCAATCCGGTAAATTCACTGTTTTGACTGGATTGCTTCGTCGCTTGCCGTGCAAGCTCCTCGCAATGACGTTATCAATAAAACCCTCCGTTAAAGACTAGGGGTTAGGGACTAAAAACTAGTATTTTCAACCTTTAAACCATTCAACCCTTCAACCTTTCAACTAAAAAGCCGGCCCTCTATACCTCTTAATCACCTTTGCCAGCGCTTTCGGACACAAGCCGATTATGTTTTCCAGACTGCCTTCGTAAGATTTGATATACCCTTCGGGCATTTCCTGAATTCCGTAAGCTCCGGCTTTATCCAGAGGTTTGTACTTTTTGACATAACTTTGTATTTGTTCTTCCGTAAGATTTTCAAAAGTTACATGGCTTGTTGTGGAGTTTTTGCGGACACTGCCGTTGTCAATAACGGCAATTGCGGTTATTACGGCGTGTGTTTTGCCGGAAAGCTTCCTTAGCATTTCACACGCGCCCGCTTCGTTTTCCGGTTTGCATAAAATCCTGCCCTCCAGAACCACAAGTGTATCAGCGCCGATTACCAATGCCGGTTCATTGATTATCTCAGCAGCGGCTTTTGCCTTCAGATAAGCCAAATTCTCTATAAATTCATAAGAAAAATCCGCCGCCGTGTTATCTTCCTTATACGGGGACGGAATAACTCTAAATTTGTATCCTGATTTTTTCATTATGTCCGATCTTCTGGGAGAAGATGAGGCCAGGATTATTTTTCCCATTTTTCCCTCACTTTTTTCTTATTGTATCAAAAAAGTGCGGGATTATACATCTTTATTGCTGCATAGCTGCAGTTTTTCTGTATCTTGCCGTGCGCGCATTAATTGCATAACACGCTATATTTAAACGCTGCTTTAGCGCCATCATATTCCGGTACATTGTTGAATAATCATTCATTGCGTCCATCATTTTTTCAGGGTCAACCATTGATTCCATGTTATCGTGATTATCGACTTTTTCTTCCGCATATTTTTTGACCAGCAGTTGGTCAATGTAGTCCTCAGCTCCTATTGCCATGAGAGTCCTCCCGTTGTTCCTATTAAATATATAATCCTATTGCATATATATATAAAGTATATCTTTGCCGGATAATTGCCTGAATTAGGGAATTTTGTTAATAAAACTTTACATTAGGGGGGGGAATAAGTGATTAAGAGGTATAGAGGGCTGGCTTTTTAGTTGAAAGCTCGAAGGTTTGAATGATACAAAATATCTAAGACAGATCCTTGAACTACGATACCTAGATGTCAAGTTTCGTGGTATACTGGTGAGCAAGAGTTTAAAGAAAGGCAGGCATTATG
>JAISCP010000030.1 GCA_031265495.1 Heliobacteriaceae bacterium
GCCGGACGTTACTCCGGCCGAACGCCGGCGGCGAGGAGCGAGCATAACGCCAAGTTTACTTGAGCGTTTGCAGCGAGCGACAAGCCAAAAGCTCCGCTTATAATCCAAGACAAGTTCAGGATGACAGGAAGGTTATGGTAAGTTTTTAACAATCCTATTCACCAATATCACGTAACTAATTACTTAACATGTACAATTGCGAGCGCAGCACTGTGCCGGTCAAAAACATTGATTTGACTGGATTGCTTCGTCGCTTGCCGTGCAAGCTCCTCGCAATGACGTTATCGATAAAACCCTCATCCGTCGCTACGCGCCACCTTCTCGGAGAAGGAATTAAACCGTTCAACCCTTCAACTAATTTAGCTATCCCTCCAGCCCTCTATGCCTCTTAATTATCAGGGGCGGGAAAGTTCCCGCCCTGATAAACTGTTGATGAGGTTCAAAAAATCAGCGTTTTCTTTTATTTAATTGGGCTTCAATTCTCGTTTTTTGCACATCAGCCTCAATTCTCAATCTTTCAAGTTCATACTCCCGTTCTACTTTTATTGAATCGAGCTGCCTCTTTTTGTCTTCATTCTCAAGCTGTTTCATTCTAATATCCGCTTCATATTGGGTTCGCGGCCCGATGTTTGTTTCACGTTGGCGCTTTTCACTGCTGCGATTATTTTCTTTCTGACGGGCTTCGACGCTGCGACCAGCTTCTTTTTGCTGGGTTTCAACGCTGCGGTTCTCTTCTTTTTGACCGTCAATATCCGGCGGCTGCAACCATGCCGTCGACGGCTGCGGCCCTACGAATTCGCCATCCTCTGGTGACGTTGACTCAGTAGGTTGCGGTCCTCTGACTTTGCTCGTGCCCGGCGGTGGCGGCCCTACGAGTTTGCCATCATCCGGCGGCGTTGGCTGAGTAGTGCCTTGTGGTACTGATCGCATGATACCACCCGGTTCTGCCGCTGAGCTATCACCCGGTTCAGGTCCTGCCTGCGGGGTAGTTTCAGTAGTTTCAACACCTAATCCCGGATATACCGTCTTTGCTGCGGCTTCTCCTACTTTTGCTGCTACGTTTGCTGCTACCATTGGTATTACCAGCGCCGGCGATACTGTTGTGGCTGCTACTATTACTGCTTTCGCTACTTTCGCTATTTTTGCTGCTGTTCCCGGTGTTCCTGCCGGTGGTACTGATTGTGCCCCATCGTTTCGTGTCATAGTAAATCCTCCTTAATATTCTTTCGTATCACACTACATCCAAATCGAATGCATAAATCTATAAAAACATATTTTCGGAAACTATTGATAATACGGACTGCTATGCTATGTATGCTATGAGCCATTATTGCTCGTTTTGCGCCTATTTTAAAATCATTTTTACAAATCGTTACATTTTTACAATTCTTTACAATTTCAAATTTGATGTTATAATATAATAGTTAAATAAAATAAGGAATTTAAAGTGAACAAAAATCAATCCGTTGGAATGTACATAGTTTTAGCTATTGTTGTAATGGTATTTGTTTCATCCGTGCTTATGTCAGGGCCTGCAACCAGCACAACCGAAATTTCATATTCGGCGTTTTTAAAAAAGCTTGATACCGGAGAATTCAAATCAATTGAAAAAGCTGATGATTATTTAATTGCAATTCCGGTAAAACAGCCCGAAACCAAACGTGAAGCGGCCAGTCCTTTTGCAATTGAACCAAAACAGCTTCCGGCTGTTCAGTATAAAGTTTTAACCCCTTATGACCCGGATTTGATGAAAAAACTTGAAGCTTCAAAGGTTGAAATCAAAGTTAAGAAACCTGCGGAATCTTCCCAGCTTATGGGGGTTTTAGGTTCTCTGCTGCTGCCTTTGCTGTTTATAATATTCCTTTTAATTCTGGCTAAAAGTATTCAGGCGGGCGGCACTCAGGCAATGTCTTTCGGCAAAAGCAAAGCTAAAATGCAGCTGGACAGCAAGGTTAAGACAACTTTCAAAGATGTTGCGGGAATTGACGAGGAGAAAAAAGAACTTGAAGAAATAGTTGACTTCCTCAAAAACGGCGAAAAATATATTAAACTCGGAGCGAAAATCCCAAAGGGCGTTCTGCTGGTGGGGCCTCCGGGTACGGGTAAAACCCTTATGGCAAAAGCTGTTGCAGGGGAGGCCGGCGTTCCGTTCTTTTCCATAAGCGGTTCTGATTTTGTGGAAATGTTTGTGGGCGTCGGAGCAAGCAGGGTTCGGGATTTATTCGAGCAGGCAAAGAAGCACCAGCCTTGTATAATCTTTATTGATGAAATAGACGCTGTCGGACGTCAGCGCGGAGCCGGTCTGGGCGGCGGACATGACGAACGCGAGCAGACGCTCAACCAGCTGCTGGTTGAAATGGACGGGTTTGACGAAAACGTAAATGTCATTGTAATCGCAGCCACAAACCGCCCTGATATTTTGGATAACGCCCTTTTAAGACCCGGACGTTTTGACAGGCAGATTTATATAAACGCACCCGATATTAAAGGCAGAGAACAGATTTTGAAAGTTCATGCCAAAAACAAACAGCTTGACAGTGAAGTAGATTTAAAGGTTCTGGCAAAGCGCACACCCGGATTTACCGGAGCGGATTTGCAAAACCTTTTGAATGAAGCGGCGCTTCTTGCCGCAAGAAACAACAAGAACAAAATTTCAATGGATGATATTGACAATTCAATTGACAGGGTAATTGCCGGTATTGAAAAACGAAGCCGAGTTATGACTGACGAGGACAAGGAGTTGACATCTTACCACGAAGTCGGGCATGCTCTCATTGCAAAACTCGTAAAAGAAGGCAATGAACTGCATAAAGTTTCCATAATCCCGCGCGGTTATGCGCTGGGGGTTACCTGGACAAGACCTAAGGATGAAAAAGTTCACACAAGTAAAGAAAAGCTTCTCGGAGAAATTACCATGACTCTGGGCGGACGCGCGGCGGAAGAAATTGTGTACGGCCCGAATAAAGTCAGCACCGGCGCATCGCATGATTTGGAATCGGTAACAGGTATCGCAAGAAAAATGGTTACTGCCTGGGGAATGTCCGACAAGCTCGGCAACATGACTTACGGGAAAAATCAGGAAAATGTTTTTATGGGCAGAGATTTCGGACACCAGCGGGATTACTCCGAACAGGTCGCC
Source organism: Heliobacteriaceae bacterium (assembly GCA_031265495.1). Classification (GTDB taxonomy): domain Bacteria; phylum Cyanobacteriota; class Vampirovibrionia; order Gastranaerophilales; family Gastranaerophilaceae; genus UBA947. The sequence continues at coordinate 3,140 of JAISCP010000030.1, forward strand.
TATGAAATTGACACGGAAATTAAGCGCATTGTAGACGACAGGTACGAACTTGCCAAAAAACTTTTAACCGAAAACAGAGACATGCTTGAAGTTATTTCTAAAGAGCTTCTGGAAAAAGAAACCATTGACGAAAAAGAATTTGAAGAAATCATGGACAGAGTAAAAAGTGAAAGAAGCTAAGTTTGTGCTGGAAACAAATGTTTCCGAATACTCAAGACAATATGAAGACTGTGATATTTTAGGATTGAGGTTTGAAGATGCAGATAAGAAGCTTTTAAAAAAGCTTCTGCCGGAGATTACGAAACCTCTCATGCTCAGGGGCGAAACCGAAGTTCTGATGCAGCTTATGGAAGTTCTTGACAGAAAGTGTATCATAGCGCACGCGCACGAGAATAACTACAAAGAACTTGTTCCCGCAGCGGTCAAAGGCGGGCATACCCTTGTAATCCGTACACCGATTGATATTAACCTCGCAAAAGAAATGAATATCTTAACGTCCGACATGGGTCTGCCGCTTGATAAAATTCTGATTGATACGGACATTGGCGGGCTGGGTTACGGACTGGAGTACGGTTACAGCATGATTGAGAAAATTAAGCTCAGTAATGACAAGTACCTGAATATGCCAATAATTTCTTTTGCGGTTGAAGAAACATTAAAAACAAAAGAAGCAAAGTCTTCCGCACAAATGGCTTTGATGTCTGAAATTACGGCAGCAGCGGCGGTTCTGGCTGCCGGAGTCGATATAATCGTAATGAACTGCCCGCAGGCGCTCAAAACGCTGAAAGGATTACAATGACAGAGTTATCAGGACTTCAAATCTTTAAATATCTTCCGGGAGCCGCTAAAACCGAACACGCTAACTGCAAAGAGTGCGGATGCCCGACCTGTATGGCTTTTGCCCTGAAAATTGCAAAAAAACAAGCCGACATTGCAAAATGTCCTTTTGCAGGCAGTGAATTAAAGGAACTTGTAACGCGGAATGCAAAACAGCCGCAAAAAACAGTTATTATAAAAGGGGTTCCGATAGGCGGCGAGAATGTTCTTTACCGGCATGAGAAGAAATTCGTCAACCGTTGCGCAATAGGAATTATTTTGGACAAAACCAAACCCGGCCGGCAGGAAAAATTGAAACGAATTGAAGATTTCAAAATTAAACGCGTAAACGAGGAGCTTACGATTGACCTGATACTCTCGCCGGAAGAATACGAAGCGCTTCAGGCAGACAAAATTATTGATAAGTCGTTCCGGGAAACTGCTGAGGAGTTAATTGCCGCCCGTACAAAAGCCGTTCTGGAAAAAAATGAAGCTAATCCTGTCTGCGTTTACTTCCCAAGCGGCGGCGGACTTGCGGATTTGTGCGCACGCGCTGCCTTTTATATCTGCAAATACGCCAATATGCTTGTGTTTGAAGACTTTGACGAGACTGTTATTTCAACGCTCATGACTCTGCGCCAGAACATTTTCACCGACCCGGAAAAACCTTTGCAGGTTGAAGCGGGAATTTATGAATTTAACAGCCCTGACAAAAATTCCATAATATTTATGACAACAAACTTTGCGCTGACATACTTTGCCGTTGCGAATGAACTGGAAAGCCTGAATATTCCGTCGTATCTTGTTGTAACTCCGGCTAACGGCATGAGCGTTCTCACAGCGTGGTCAGCGGAAAAATTCACCGCTCAAATTGTTGCGAATACTTTGAAAAAATTTGGTTTGGCAAACAAAGTCGAAACCCGAAAAATCATTATTCCCGGACTGCTTGCGCACATGAAAGAGGAGCTGGAGGAGGCAATCCCCGAATTTGAAATAGTTGTTGGTTCAAATGAAGCCTACGGCATAGGGGAGCTTTTTAGTTGAAAGGTTGAAGGGTTGAATGGTTGAAAGGTTAAAAAGACACTAGTTTCCAGTCTCTAACCCCTAGTCTCTGATGGAGGGTTTTATTGATAACGTCATTGCGAGGAGCTTGTATGGCAAGCGACGAAGCAATCCAGTCAAAACCGTTGAATTTACCGGATTGCCGCGTCGGGCTTACACGCTGCAATGACGAAACAATGTAAAATGTACAATGCCGCCATATTTAATTTAACCGGCAAAAAATATTTTCAGGTGTTTTAATTATAAAAAAGGATTAATTTATGACATTAAAGACTAACAAAGTAACATTAGGAAAAATCAAACCGTATTTTGACAGCTATAATCAGAAAATAGGCTGCCGCCCAATCACGCTCAAACAGCTTCGCACAAAAGGCTGCGTTGAATTTAATCTTTTGCCGGAAACAGGCGATACCTGCGCAAAATTTTCCGATAAATCCGGTACAAAATGGAAAATGCTTTTTGATAAAAATGAATTTTTGCTTGCAACTGAAAAATGGTTTAAAAATACCAAAGATAATATTCTGGCAACAATTATAAAAACCGAAAAAGGTATGCAAAGGCAAGACCTGATAAAATCTGAGATTGGCGCTTTCAAATATGTTACCGTAATAAAAAACGCACAGGGCAAATCAGCTTTATGTTCAAACAGCGGTGTTCCTACAAACGACTTTCTTATCGGGTTTCCCGGACATGCGCAGAAAAAATTGGATATAGCAAGTCTGCCTTCTGTCTTTTAGTAAACTATTCTTTCAGGTTTTCTGCGGAAACTTGATTGACGTATGCAGAACTCTTAAAATCCTGAGTTCACCGTTGTCAACACGATAAGGCACAACATAAGGATATTTGGTTATTACCAATTCCCGGGTTCCCAACACACTGCCGGGTCTGCCAATTGCCGGATTAGCCGGAAGCAAGGTTTCTATTCTCTCAATAATATACCAAATAACTCTCTTTGCTGCCGGAGGATTATCATTAAAAATATATTCTTCAATATATTCAAGGTCTCTTTGCGCAAGCTTAGTAAATTTTATTTTCACTATCTGTTTTCCCAGTATGATTTCACTTCTTCAAGCGGAACAAGCTCGCCGTTATCAGCGGCTTTCAAACCTTCCTGAACTGCTCTGATCATCCATGCTTCATGTTCCAAATACTTGTCAATTGCTTCAACGGCAAGATATGATTTTGAACGGCCGGTTGCTTTTGCCAATTCTTCGAGTTTTGACTTTGTGTTTTGTGGAATTCTCAACGAAAATTGTTCGGAAGCCATGAATTTTACCTTTCCTTGTAATACATTATAACACATTGTAATACAAAATGCAATCCCTAATCCGGCACGTATTCCAACAGGTCGGAAATTCTGCAGTTGAAATATCTGCAAAGTTTGTTGAGGGTATTTACGTTCAAGTTTTTGTTTTTATTGTTTTTCATGTTTGATATTGTGCACTCGTCAAGTCCGGTAGCTTTGGAAATTTCTCTTGCCCTGACACGATTATCCCACATTAACTGTTCCAGTTTAACTTCTATCATATAACTAATTATAAACTTTTTATAACATGCTTGACTTTTTTTATAATTAGTCATAAAATAATTATAACTAATACTAAACAAATTAACATCAAGGTGAATTATGAAAAAAGGTTTTACTCTTGCAGAGGTTTTGATAACACTCGGTATAATCGGGGTGGTTGCGTCGCTGACCATGCCAACACTTATACAAAACTACCAGGAAAAAGCAACCGTTGTTAAACTAAAAAAGATTTATTCAATGTTATCGCAGGCATACCAATCCGCTTCAATGGAAAACGGAGACCCGACAAATTGGGGATTAAAAGATACACCGGACGCCACATACGAAGGGTCAAGAAACCTCTATAATATCTTGATACAACCATATTTCAACGTCATAAAATATTGCGACGTTCAACCGGGCTGTTTTTACAGCCAAAACCCCAGAGCATTACCGGGAGACGAATGGCACGAAAATTTTGATACTAACAAGCGGATAAAATTTGTATTAAATGACGGAATAATAATGATGGTAAGTTCATATAGTTCTAAATGTTCGTATGACGACGGCAATCATATTAGAGACCCTTTTTGCGGCATTGTCGTATTGGATATAAACGGCAAAAAGCTTCCTAACACATGGGGCCGGGATATATTTTCATTTCTTATAACGAAAGACAGCATTTTGCCTGACGGTATCAACAAGACAATGCCAAATCTTTCGACAACAAACAGCAGTTTTGTTTTCGGCTGGACTACGGGCTGGGTAATCCAAAACGAAAATATGGACTACCTGCATTGCAATGACTTATCCTGGAACAGCAAGACAAAGTGTAAATAGAATGAATAAGGGAATAGACTTGAATGGTTAAATTCCTCTCCTTACAGGAGAGGATGAATTTCTTAACGAACGTGTGAGTTTAGAAATTCAGGTGAGGTGGCGCAAAACAGAATAAAACTTGGGTGGTGCAGCCTGCCCCCTCACCCCAAACACTAAACTCAACCTTCGGTTTCGCTAAGTGTTTGCGCCCTCTCCCGTATGGAGAGGGCTCATTCCTGTTTCCTAATCATTTATTCACTTAGTCACCGGAAATACAAAAACCTCAAAAAATCTTCGCGTATGACAGGAAGTAGTCGCTGATTACATTTACCAGCATCGGCATAATCCACACCATAATCGCCGCGCCCAAAACAGGTTTGAACAAAAAGCTTAACTGGAAAACGTTTACCTGCGGAGCTGTCTTTGAGATTACCCCCAGAATTATATCCTGCCCAAGCGTTGCCAAAAGCACCGGAGACGCTATCTGCAAGCCCATATATAAAATGTTTGAAGACATTTTTATCAGATAATCCATGTTAACAATTTGAGACAGCGGCAGCATTGTCGCCCCGAGCGGAAATATTTCCACGCTTCTCATAAAAGCCTGCAAAAGCCAGTAAATGCCCCCGAGCTGAATAAAAATTAGAACCCCCAGAAGTGAAAACAGTTTACTCAAAATTGAAACCTGACTGCCTAAAGTCGGGTCAAGGACCATTGCCGATGACAGCCCCATCTGCATGTTAATCATATCAGCTCCCGCGTCTACCGCCAGCACGATTAACTGCGCCATATAGCCTATCATTGCCCCGACAACAAAATTCAGCGTAATCGAAAGTACAAAAGACTCCTCTATAACGCTCACATCCGGTTTTACCGCACCCGTTAACACAATAGTGAAAAGCAGAACCAACGCCAGTTTAACCATGCCGGGCATTTCTTTCCTGTTAAATACCGGCGCAACGCGGACAAAACCCAAAAGTCTTGCGAACATAAAAATTCCGGCGGCAAGATAAACGTTCAGCAACGGGAATATTTTCATTAACTCTGCTATAATCGTATCCATTCACTACCGCCCGAGAATTTTGTTGGTTTCCACTAAGTCAGGTTTTGGCATAGGAGTTCTTGCCGAAGGAATATACTTTGTCTTCTGCTGGTTATCAATAAACGGGACTTTACCCGGATTTCTCATAATCTCGTTAATCGTCGGCTGATTTTTAAACTTGTCTGTCATTTCGCCCTCAAACGGAGTTGTGTATTTATAGTAATCGGACGACAGCGCGTAAGAATCACTTTTCACAATCGTATTGAATGCAATTTCCATACCTTCGCGAAAGAAGTCCTTTAAAAGAGCAACAAAGCCTAATCCGCCGATGACTATTACCAAAAACACTCCGAGAATTTTCGGCGCTGCGGCAATGGTTTGTTCCTGAACCTGGGTTACCGCCTGCAAAATCCCGACAACCAGACCAATTCCCGCTGCCACCAGCACGCATGGCATGGATATTGTTAACATTGTTAAAAATCCTTTTGCTAAATATTCTACAAGTAGTTCCATTTCTTTTTATCCTTTTCAAAATTTTATTTTCTTCGTTGTCCCTCAAGGGAGGGGATAACATATTATTGATACGTCATTGCGAGCGAAGCGAAGCAATCCAGTCAAAAACATTGAATTTACTGGATTGCTTCGTCCTCATTACATTCGTCCTCGCAATGACAAGCGTCCAAAACTTGTATTTTACCCGAAATTTATTCAACTGTTCAACCTTTCAACCTTTCAGCTAATTATAGCTTGTAACCAGTCCCTGAACAATCAGCGCCCAGCCATCGACCGCAATAAATATTAACAGCTTAAACGGCAGTGAAATAATTGTCGGAGACAGCATGAACATCCCCAGCGCCAGCAGAATATTCGCCACTACCAAATCCAGCACGATAAAAGGCACAAATATTATAAACCCGATTTCAAAAGAAGTCTTTAATTCGCTCATAATAAATGCGGGCGCAACCTGCCAGACGGTAATTTCATCAGGAGTTTTAGGGGGCGCTTTCTTTGACATTTCCACGAAAAACGCCAAATCGGTTTCACGTGTCTGTTTCATCATAAATTCCTTCAGCGGTTTGGAACCCTCGTCAATAGCTAAAACTATGTTTTGGTTTTTATTATACGGCACCGAACCCATTTCGTACATCTTAGTGAAAGTTGTTCCCATAGTATAAAATGTCAAAATCATAGCCAGCCCTATGATTACGATTGACGGCGGAACCTGCTGGGTACCCATTGCTGTTTTCAGCATTGAGAATACAATAACAAATCTTAAAAAACTTGTCATACAGCAAAATATGAACGGTATCAGCGAAAACACCGACATAACTATCAACATTTGCAGTACAGGATTTATATCTTTTATAACGCTTTCCATGATTTTTTCCTTATGAATTTATCTTGCTTACCATATTCTGAAATACTGTTGCGCCCGCAGGTTCACCCGAACCGAATCTGAAATCCTGCACTACCTGACGGTTTTGGGACGCCTCCTGAAAGTCAATAATATCGGGCAAATCATCAATGCTTGTCCGTCTTTGGGTTTCCTGCGAGAGTTTTGAAATCAGGGATGTTTTATCAATATCCGCTGCTATAAGAAATTTTTCCTTACCCGCTCTGACCACATATAATGTTTTACGCGGCGCTATGTTAATAGTTTCCTCCACGCCCAGAAATTTGGATTTTGAAGTCCGGCAGAAACCTTCCGTGCTTTTCTTATAGACAAAAACCGCCGCGCAGATTACCCCAATCATTGCCGCCGTGTAAACTATAAAATTTAACAAATATCCGCTCATTTTTTAAATATCCTCATCTAATTCAAAATCACTGTAATCAAATTCTTCTTCTCCCGCAGTTGCTTCCTGTTGGGGCGCTGCAAACTCTTCGCCGTCCTGCGCCGGTTCTTCGGAATATTCACCGCTGTCTGCGCCCGCAGCTTGAGGCTTTTGTGCAATAACTTCACTTACCTTAACCCCGTAACGGTCGTTAACGATAACCAGTTCGCCCGCTGCAATGGGTTTGTTCTCAACGCTCAGCGTAACCCTGTTATCATAAATTGACGTTAAATCAACGACCAGACCTTCTTCTATTGCTTTTAAATCGCCGAGAGTTATTCTAACCGTATCAAATTGGGCGCTCATTTCAACTTCTATGCTGTCCCAAAGGCTGTTGTTTTCAGGTGCCATATTATTTCCTCCATCATTGTCCACCGGTAATACCAAACCCAAATTCGGGTTCAGCCTTATCTCTTTTTCGTAATCTCTGAATTTCAAAATCATTTTACTTACATCGCTGTTATCAAAAACAACTATGTCATCAATATCAATATTTTTTAAATCAAAAAATGAAAACTTTGTTGTTCCGATTTTCACGGAAGCTTCAATTGTGCTTTTTGCAAAGTCTGTATTATTAAATTTTTCACCCTGCGAAGTTATCAAATCGGGGTTAAGAAGCACTTCCGGCAGGGAAACTATAAATTTGGAAACTTTTTTTTCTTCAATATCTTTTACCAGAAAAGTCAAATGGATTACGTCGAAATTAGTTCTTTTCAGGGCAGGCTGCGATTTGGACAGAAGCGGCGCAACAGCATTATACATATAATCGCTAAATGCCGTAACCACTTTAGCTTCCAAATCGGTCATTTTATTCAGATTGAATTTTTTATTTGCTTTTCCCAAAACTCTGTCTAAAATTATTCCGACTGCTTTTTCGGAGCTTCTGAAAAACATATCGTGCTGTTTATCGAGGCGGATTTTAGTAACAAAATACGCATCTTTATCCTGTAAAGAGTTAACGTTTTTGCTGATTCCAATAAGGTTAAACTCAAAACCTTCCGTAAAAAACTCGTCACAGGAGCGCTGGATTACGGGCGGAAAGGTTTTTTTAAACCAGTCATACCGTGAATATAAATACTTAGAATCTATTGTGTTAACATTTGCCGCCATATATCCCTTTTTTTATTAATCTTCCTCTGACGCGAAAGATATTTGTAGTCCTCCCCACCAATACAATAATGTATATTTTACAAGTTAACATCAATTAAATGATGTATATTTAAGAGGGGATAGGGGTTAGTAAATAGTAAATAGGGTTGAAAGGTTGAATAGTTGAAAGGTTTATCCTTCCCTTGATGTGAGTGTTAACTTTTTATTGCTTTGTCATTGCGAGGAGCTTGCACAGCAAGCAACGAAGCAATCCAGAAAAAGTTTGACTGGATTGCCGCGCTCCCGCCGGTCGCTCGCAATGACGTATCAATGCAAAATAGCCCCCTCACCTCGAACACTAAGCTCAACCTGCGGTTTCACTAAGTGTTCGTATCCTCTCCCGCAGGGAGAGGAGCAGGCTGAGCCTGCACGACAAACAAGGCAAGCTATGCGAGCCGTAGTTTGACGGGTCAGGCATAGCGTGGCACCCAATACGCTATGCTCTACCCGAGATTTATTCAACCATTCAACTATTCAACCTTTCAACCCTATTTACTATTTACTAACCCCTATTTACTAAAAACTATTTACTGACTACAATAGTTACATGCCGGAGAATGCTTACATTCACATACCGTTTTGCAGGTCAAAATGCCGCTATTGCTCATTTGTATCTTCTGTTGATTTGAGCTTAAAAAAAGATTATCTCAAAGCATTGAAGAAAGAGATTAAATTTTATTACAAAGGTGAACCTCTGCAAACCCTGTACTTTGGCGGCGGAACCCCTTCCGTATCAGACGCCGGAGAAATTGAAGAACTGATTTCTTTATTTAATATAAATTCCGGCACGGAAATTACCGTAGAAATGAATCCCGAAAGTTTTAAGAATATTCGGGGCGCAAACCGTATAAGCTTCGGCTGCCAGACTTTTGATGACAATATTCTGCAAATACTCGGACGCCGCCACAGCGCAAATGATGTTAAAAACAGCGTAAAAGCAGCGCAAGACTGCGGTTTCGACAATATCAGCCTTGATTTTATTTACGGGCTTCCGTCACAAACCGTTCAGGGTTTTGAAAAAGATTTGGAAAAAGCCGTCTCGCTCGGTGTTCGGCATATTTCCCTGTACGGGCTGAAAATTGAACAAAACTGCTATTTTCACCTGCACCCTCCAAAAAACTTACCCGATGAAGACATTCAGGCGGATATGTATCTGAAAGCCATAGAAGTTTTAACTTCTGACAGGTTCAAACAGTATGAGATAAGTAATTTTGCACACAGCGGCTTTGAGTCGGCGCACAACCTGAACTGCTGGAACAACGGAAAGTATTACGGTTTTGGCGCGGCGGCACACGGATATAAAGACAACATCAGATATTCAAACACTTCCGATATTAATGAATATATCAAAGAGCCGGTAAAACATTCCGGCGAAACCGTTCTTACAGCTCAGGAGCAGCTTGAAGAAGAAATATTTCTTGGGTTAAGGAAGACGGACGGAATTAACATCCAAAGTATTAATAAAAAATTCGGAATTAATTTTGAACGAAAATATTCGGGAATTCTGTCGAAATATTCCGAATACATTGTGCCAACGGCGCATGGTTACAGGCTTACAATAAACGGCGTGCTCGTAAGCAGCGCCATTTTATCAGAGTTTATCAGCGTTTAGCCGTACGGGGATTATTCCAAAAAAAAAGACCACACACAGTGGTCAAGGTTGGTTATTTTGGTTATGTTATAGTTAAGTTATATCTTTTTAATTATCCTCAAGATTCATATTTGCCTGTTATGCTCAAAATATTTACAAAACTTAATATAAAACTAAAATTTCAAGGCGCTAAAATGATTGAAAAACTGAAAAAATTTTTCCTGTCCGTAATATTAAGAAGAAAGTATTACCGTACAGGTCAGTGCAATGCCTGCGGTCAGTGCTGCAGCAAGATTTATGTGAAACATTACAAACATGTGGTTACGGACGAAAAAGAGTTTGAAAGATTACAATATCTGCACAGGTTTTATACATACCTGAAAGTCGTTGATAAGGATGATATTGGTCTTGTTTTTGAGTGTATAAATCTTGACCCTGAAACTAAAAAATGCAGAATTCACAAAAAACGTCCGGGTATTTGCCGCCGGTATCCTCAGGAGGAATTGTTTTCAATGGGCGGAGCGCTGTCTGAAAACTGCGGTTACAGAATGGAGCCGATTGTGCCGTTTGCACAGGTTTTGGATAAATTAAAAAGAAAGTAACCCTCTGACCCGCAGGGTCATCGCTTTAAAAAAATTCTCCTTTCCGGCAATGAAAATCTTTTCGTTGTGGTTCATGCTGGTATATGAAAGAGAGGTTTGTTATGAAAAAGATTTTAATAATAGCGCTGCTTGCGGCGTCTCCTGCGTTTGCTGCCTGTAACCTTACGGGCGGGGCATGCAGTCCGTCGGATTTGTATCAGCCGGCTTTGCAGGAAAGATACCTTCCCAACAGCTTGCAGCAGCTTCAAAAACCCAATGCATTTCAGGGTGAATACCAGCCGCGTTATAATGAACAAAACTTAAATATGAGCCCTATTGACGCTTCTGAAGAGGGCAGCGTTCCGACTGAGAATTATAATTCAAGTTGTCAATTCGGGTTTTGCCCTGAAAGATAGAGAGTGTCGACTTTGCATTGATATGTCATTGCCGCGTCATCGTGCCCCCTGTCATGCTGAACTTGCACATCCATTGTTCACGAGCTTGCGAGTGATTACAATGGTGGGTGCAGCAAAGCAGCGTTCAGCATCTGCCTTCTGTACGGGGAAGTAAAGACCTACCCCACCCCGAAATTTGCTTTAGCAAATTTCGACCCTCCCTCAAGGGGGGCATTGTTAACTTTGCATTGTTTCGTCATTGCGAGGAGGGCGTAAGCCCGACGCGGCAATCCAGTAAATTCAACGGTTTTGACTGGATTGC
>JAISCP010000032.1 GCA_031265495.1 Heliobacteriaceae bacterium
TAACTTTTTATTGCTTTGTCATTGCGAGGACGAATGTAATGAGGACGAAGCAATCCAGTCAAAACCGTTGAATTTACTGGATTGCCGCGTCGGGCTTACGCCCTCCTCGCAATGACGAACTTTGCATTGATACGGACATCCGGATCCTCTCCCTGCGGGAGAGGATGAATTTCTTAATGAGCCGTATGGCGAGTTTAGAAATTCAGGTGAGGGGGCGCAGACTGAGCCCGCCCCCTCACTCCAAACACTAAGCTCAACCTGCGGTTTTGCTAAGTGTTTGTACTCTCTCCCGTATGGAGAGAGCAAGCAAGGTAAGAAAACAATAAACCCCTCATCCGGCGCATCTTCTCTCTTCCCTGTTTCCTCATTCCTGTTCACTAATCTCAGCTATATAAATTTTTGTAACAATACCCCTAAACCCTGAATTTGAGCCGTTTATAAAACGTTTATTAATTTAGAGAGTAAACATTGAGGAGAGCTTTAAATTGCAGGTCAGTTCAAACGTTCAAAACAACGGAATACAGAAAATAACGATTAACCTGGACAGCCAGAACCTTCTTGGTACCAAGAAAAACGTGAACATGACCAAAAACGGTTCTGTATTCAACATGGTTTCCACACCCAGACCCCAAACTAACCCTGCAAACGACCCTGCAAATGACCCTAAAGCAGGCGAAGGTGAAGGCGGCGGAAATTCCTCCCCTGAGGTAAGTACAGCGAGTGCGACTGAGGCTCAGGGTAAGCTTGCCACTCTGCAGGCAAAAACTGAGGCAGACGCCCAAAAAACCCAGACCGCAGGTCAAAATGCTAAGGATCTTAGCTCTGAAATAAACGCTAACCAGCAAAGTTTTTTACAGCTTCAAAGCTCAAAGCAAGCAGATGTTGATCAAAAAAATAAAATCATACAAAAAATGAACCGGGAAATGGAAAAAGAAAACGCTGCAATGAAAAGTTTGGAGAAAGATTATGAAGAAGCGTTGTCCAAAGGTGATACAGCTCAATTGTCATACATTCAAACCCAAATAAGCGGCAAGACAACCATTATGGACGCTTACGGCAGACAGGTTTACACACTCAGTAATGCTAACAACAAAAGCATTAACCAAATGAATAAGATGAGTAATCAATTCATCAACATGCAGAAGGTTAACCAGAATGCCATGAAGACAGAAATGTCAACAGCACAAAAAGTTGGTAAAGTTGCTGACCAGGTTGACCAGATAGGCCAGTTAACCCAATCAATCGGTAAGGCTCTGCAAATGCTCGGTTCCGCTATATCCGGTACAGGATGGGGCGCTACCGTTGGCGCAGTAATGATTAATATCGGCTTAGTGACCGAAACCGCCGGTCAATACGGTTCGGCGGCGGCACAGGTAACAAAAACCGTTTGTTACGCGTCAGAAGGCAATTACATGGCAGCATTACAAAGCGCAGCATCAGCAACCATGACCGGCTGTTCCGCAATCGAAGGCACAAAAAACATGAAAGCGAACTTTGATGCAAACAACCAAAAAGCAAATCAAGTGCTAAAAGAAAAGGAAACAAATAAAGCTTTTGAAAAAATGGTGGAAGACGGTGGCGGCAAAGATACATTTAAAACGCAAGCTGAAGAACTGGGTATGTCTCCAAAAGAATATGAAAATGCTATCAAGGAAAGAATGAATGGCAGTGGCAGTCTGAAATTAGATAGCAACGGTAACCGAATGAAAGACTCTAACGGGGATTACATAGTCGAATACACTGCAGATGATGAAGGAAATCCTGTGTACGAACAAGCAAAAGATAAAGATGGTAAATTATTGTTTAATGACGATGGTACCCAGATGGATGCACACGAACAGGAAACAAAGGAAGGCAAACTGCAGTGGGATGACGATGGTAAGCCGATATTTAAAGAAAATTCTAAAAAAATAAATAAAAAAGACGAAAAGGGCAATCCGATTTATAATAAGAAAACACTAACTAAACAACAGGCTTTGATTGAAATAAAGAATAATATACGCAGTGAATATAATAATATGGTAGCAAAAGAAATGGGTGACAATGTAATATACCAAGATGGACAGCTTTACGAAACCAAAATTGAGAATGGCAGAAAAAAAGCCGACACAGGTAAGCCAATACTCCCTGGAAACGAAAAATTTAAAGCTGCCAAAGAAAAAGTAGCCAAAGCAAACAAACAGAAAACGCAAACAAAATCCACAGGGCTGAAAGAACGAGGTGAAGAGGCAGCAAAAATATTCAATATGGGAGCGGGGGTTCTTGCAGCAATGAACCCGCAGCAACAGCAGCAGCCTGCAAACATGACGCCTAATAAAAATACATATAAAAAACAATACAAACACAAGAAAATAAGCTGGCGTTAATCTTCCGCGCCCCCTCTCCCTACGGGAGAGGGGGCAAACACTTAGCGAAACCGCAGGTTGAGTTTAGTGTTTGGGGTGAGGGGGCAGGCAGAACCCATGACATTGTGTTCTACCCAAATTTTATTTGGCTTTGCGCCACCTCACCTGAATTTCTAAACTCACACGTTCGTTAAGAAATTCTTCCTCTCCTGTAAGGAGAGGAGCAGACTGGCGCAGGGACTGTTCCCAGTTTCGTCATTGCTGTACATGTGAATAGGTGACTAAGTGATTAGGTGAATAGGTTTGAATTTAAAATTAGTGAATAGTAAACAGGAAAGAGGGAACAGCCTCTTTCGTCATTGCGAGCGAAGCGAAGCAATCCAGTCAAAAACGTTGATACTACTGGATTGCTTCGTTGCTTGCTACGCAAGCGCCTCGCAATGACGGGACGGTTATGGTGTGTTTTTACTAATCCTATTTACTATTCGCTTTTTATATAATTTTCAATGCCGTCGGCAATCGCTTTCGCGCACTGTTTTTGAAAATTTCTGTCACGTAAAAGCTCGTTATCGTAAGGGTTAATCATATAAGCAACTTCTATTAAAACGCTTAACGCGTCCGTGTTGCGCACAAGCGCAAAGCTTCCCTGCCGTACTCCGTCATCGCGGGTTCCGAGTTTTTGGGTCATAGAACTTAAAATACTGTCCGCAAGCGGCTTTGCCTGATTGTAGTAATAATAAATACTCGTTCCTCTGTTCGCATTCGGGTCAGCGTTGTCAGGCAGTGAGTTTGCATGAATACTCAGCAGTATTCCGGCGTCATTTTCGTTTGCAATCAGAACCCGCTCCTGAAGACCTAAATCCGTATCTCCGGTTCTGGTCATAATCACGGATGCCCCCCGTTTTGTAAGTTCTTCTTCCAGATACTTTGACACAGCAAGATTAATGTTTTTTTCCAAATCCCCCAAACAGCCGGCAGCCCCGAATTCATCCCCTCCATGACCTGCGTCAACCGCAATTTTTAACCCGCTGAGAGAAGCAGGGTATTTTCTAATCTTCAAAACAAATCCGCTGCCCTCAAACCTGCCGGAATATCCGTTTAATTTCCGCGTCAACGGAAATTCAAAAACATACGTTAAATCAGGATTGCCGGCGGTATTATAGAACGTAACCTTAAGAGGATTGCCTTCCTGAATTATGTACGGGGTCTTTTTGTCAAAATCAAAATTGAAAATATAAAATTCGGCGTTATCCTGACGTTCATAATTTTTAAGCGCGGCAGGAGCGGAATTGCCGGCAGTTTGAACATCACCCTTATAAATCCATGCTTTTGTCGTACTGTTGAGTGCCGTGCGTAAAAAATCTCCGTTTTCGCCGTCAATTATAAGCGGAATATCTTTTTGAAAATGCGCTAAACGGTTTATCCCGGAATCAACGGGGGTTTGACGCAGTACAGCGCCGTCTTTCGCCGTAAAAGCGCTCACGGGCGCGGAGTATTCCTTTAAACAGGACTGTTGGTTTTGCAGGTTCAGTAAAGGCAGCGGTCTGTCTATTATATAAATTAATTTTTCCTCACCGGATTCCAGATTAAAAATATTTTTACCGTTATTAAGCCGTACAGTTTGGGCAAAAGCTCCCGTTCTATGGACCTTAACCGGCCGGCCGTTAACAGTCAGGGGCAGATTAGGGTTTGACGAGCCGATAAAGAACGTTGAGTCGGAAGAAATAACTGTCATTGTTTTTTGGGGATAAACCACTTCAAGTGCAAACGCTTTAATACCTGTTAACATAATTAACAAAATCAAAAATATTTTTTTCATAGTACAATTATAACCCTCCGGCGGCCAAAATGGCAAGCTCGGTAATTAGTTACATGATTATTAGTAAATAGTGAATATGTTTGAATTACCCTCCCCTTGAGGGAGGGTCGAAATCTTTGCGGCAGCAGGCGTGAGCGAAGCGAACGCATTTGCCGCAGATTTCGGGGTGGGGTAGAAAGATTAACGAGGGTTGTTGGCCTGATTTTACCATTGGCCAGATCCTGAACGCTGCTTTGCTGCACCCACCATTGTAATCACTCGCAAGCTCGTGAACAATGGATGTGCAAGTTCAGGATGACAGGACGATGCTCGCAATGACGCGAGCTCCTCTTCCCTGTTCCTATTTACTTAGTCACCTTCTCCCTCCGCGTCATTGCGAGCGACCAACGGGAGCGCGGCAATCCAGTAAATTCACTGTTTTGACTGGATTGCTTCGTCGCTTGCCATGCAAGCTCCTCGCAATGACGTTATCAATAAAACCCTCATCCGGCGCTTTGCGCCACCTTCTCCCAGAGGGAGAAGGGCAGGCTGAGCCTGCACCCAAAACGCTGTGCTCTACCCAAGATTTATTCAACCTTTCAACCCTTCAACTATTCAACCTTTCAACTAAAAAGCCATCCCTCCGGCCCTCTATACCTCTTGTCAACTGTAACAATTTCTTAACAAAAGCTGTCCTATTCCTAAAGTTCTTACGGAAAAATGCCGTAAATACAGTTAACACCAAAGAGATGCTGAAATAACATCCAAGACAAGTTCAGCATACAGAATGAAAGGAACAAAATTCATGGGAATGTCAGCTTCACAAGCAAGGCTGCTAAGCATAACCGCCCGTTTATCCGATAACGAACATGTCGGGCAGAATGTTTCGTATTCCAAACAGCGCCTTGCAGACCAGACGGACCAAATTCAAGCTGAATATAACAGCGCGCTCGGCGCTACAAAATTAACCGTTCTTACGGGTTTTGTCGGGGCGGACCCTCAATATACCGATATTTCCTACAATCTTATGACAAGTCAGGAAATGGCTCTTAACAACAAGCAGTACTTAATCACCAATGCAAAGGGTAAAATACTGGTAACTAAAACTATTGCTGACTATTTTAACTATGCCGCCGGCGATTATAATAAGTTTTTGGCAAAACTGGGTTATTCGCAATCGGATATTAATTTTAAAGATAATGATGGCGTAAAATCACAAGAAGAAAAAAACGCAGCAGTACAAAAGATTCATGATGCATGGGACAAGTATTTTGTATCTGTTGGCGAAGGCATTGGCCATGACGAGCATCTTTATGCTTTTTCCACAGGATCAGGATTAATCGGCTGGGAACAATTCACCGATAGTAATGGTAACCAAAACATTTTAGACGGCTTTGTTGTGATAAAGTACACAAACGACAGCGGTCAAAATATAAACTATCCTGTGCCGTTTGACGGTACAACCAAAGAACAGCGCGAGTTATACGACTATGCGGTTGCTATCACGGAAGCCTATTGTGTGAATGGTCTCTCAAACAAACCACGCACCGGAGCAGACCTCAGCACAGCGGCCAGCCCTGAAAACAAATCCGCATTAACATACTACCAGAACCTCTATAATGAAATGCTTGCAAACGGATTCTATACATACGGCGCTCCGCCTAATGATTTTCCGCCGGGAGTAACCATACCGGATGATATGTATCTCCCTTATTCAGTTATAGGAGGAAATTCCATACCAAATAAAGCCTACGGTTCACCGCTTGATGATAACAACATTTTTGAACAAATGATTAGAAAAGGTGAATTACAGATTAAGTTCTACTCTTTGGCGGAAAGAAAGTTTGTCAGCACAACAATCGATCAAGACCAAGCTATTCAGGACGTTAAGGACGAAAGAAAAATAGCGCTTGCAGAATCAAAATACAAACTGCAAATGACCGACCTTGAAAGAAAAGATAAAAGACTTGACCTTGAGTTAAAGAAATTAGACACAGAACACAACACGCTTCAAACAGAGTACGACTCCGTTAAAAGTGTAATCGACAAAAACGTTGAAAAAACGTTCAGTATATTTAGTTAAAAAATTGATTCCTTTTTTTTCTTTTTTCGTAATATTTAGCCGCCTTTAAGGCGGTTTTATTTTGTGCAGCGGCTAGTAATGTTACCCCTCTCCCTGCGGGAGAGGGGGCAAACACTTAGTGAAACCGGAGGTTGAGCTTAGTGTTTGGGGTGAGGGGGCAGGCATAACGTGCCAACCATGACTTGTGTTCTACCCGAGATTTATTCTGTTTTGCGCCACCTCACCTGAATTTCTAAATTCACACGTTGTGCTCATTAAGAAATTCTTCCTCTCCCGTACGGAGAGGAATTGTTCCCTCTTTCCTATTTACTATTTACTAATTTAGCTATCCCTCCGGCCCTCTGTACCTCTAGCTACCCCACCCCGAAATTTGCCAAAGCAAATTTCGACCCTCCCTCAAGGGGCATTGTTAACTTTGCATTGTTTCGTCATTGCGAGGAGGGCTTCAGCCCGACGCGGCAATCCAGTAAATTCAACGGTTTTGACTGGATTGC
>JAISCP010000033.1 GCA_031265495.1 Heliobacteriaceae bacterium
GCAATCCAGTAAATTCAACGGTTTTGACTGGATTTTCCTCTCACAAAATGATACTTAATCATTTTGTTCGGCACAGTGCTGCGCTCGCAATGACATATCAATGAAAAATTGACACTCTCATTAACTATTAACTATTTACTAATTACTATTTACTAGTGTAACGAATTCTTAACAAAAATTCCCGAAAGAGCAATTCACAATAATAAAAAGTTTTTATATAAGTAAGGTAGGTTAAAATTTAATTTGGAGGTTAGGTTATGGCAGATACAGTGCCTATTAACAATATTTACGGTATGTATCCGAATTGGTACCAAAATCAGGTAGCCTTCGACGATATGTATAACGATTATACGGTTAATCCTGCAATGTCGATGAACGGAAGTCTTTTCGGAATGCCGTTTATGCCCGGTTTTACGGGGGCAATGGATCCTGCTTCATATATGAGACAATACCGTGACTACAACCATGCAATGGTAGAAAATCAGGTTGCTCTCCAGCAAGACCAAAGATTGGCAGACATTAATTTAAACGGGCCTCAGGAAGGTGTAAGAGGACGTGCGGCGCTTTTACACGATAAAATATTACAGGATGAACAGGAACAAATAGTTCCGGCATTCAAGGATTACATAGCAAGTGTAAAAAACTTATACCCGAACGCTGACGAAAAAGCTGTTTTCAGTCGCGCAATGACAATGTATGCCCAGCAATACGGCAAATCATTCCTTGAAGACATAAGAGAACACAGTGACAGTTCATTTGTTCAGGGGCTTTATCAGGCAATAAGCTTCGGTTTTGGAGCGGATAACAGAACAGCGGAAGAAAACATTGCCGAACTTACGGGACAGCCTGTCAGCAGAGGAGAAAACGCTAAAAAAGGCTTAGGCAGAGTCGTTGGCGGTGCGACTCTCGGCTCCGTTCTGGGGTTAGGCGGTATTAAACTATTTAAATCATTGGGACTTATTACCAAAAGCAAAACAGTTGCAGGATTAGTAATAGGCGCAATCATAGGAGGAGTTTCAATGTTAATCGGCAGTTCGGGACATTCAGGCAGTTGAAAAGAAGTAAAATATAAATAGTGTGTAAATATAGTGTGTATGTCTAAGAGCCAAAAGGGGCTCTTTTTTTTTTGGGGGGGGGAGGTATTGGTATATTTTTATTGATACGGCAATCCGAAATTGAAAGTTCCTCTCCATACGGGAGAGGAAGAATTTCTTAATGAACACGTAGTGTGAATTTAGAAATTCAGGTGAGGGGGCGCAAAACAGAATAAATTTGTGGTAGAACACATGTCATGGGTGCAGCCTGCCCCCTCACTCCAAACACTAAGCTCAACCTGCGGTTTCGCTAAGTGTTTGTTCTCTCTCCC
The DNA here is from genome assembly GCA_031265495.1 of Heliobacteriaceae bacterium. Lineage (GTDB taxonomy): Bacteria > Cyanobacteriota > Vampirovibrionia > Gastranaerophilales > Gastranaerophilaceae > UBA947. The sequence goes on from JAISCP010000033.1 coordinate 1,367, forward strand.
TGCGGGAGAGAGCAAGCAGGGTAAAAAGCCAATAAAAGTTACCAATGCCTTTTGGGGGATGAAGGCATAAAAAAAACCCGCAGTGCGGGTTCTAAATTAGTAAAAGAGACATCAGCAACATTATGGAATACGTTTTTTAAAACGTCAAATTAATATAGCAGTTCAAGGTGACGTAAATTAAATTCATGCTATTATATTGTTATGAAAAGATTATTTTATTTAATGGTTTGCTCGCTTTTATTTGCCCTCTGCGCCGCAGCGGAAGAAAATATACAGATAAACGCTCTGTACGCGCAAAACAATATTGACAAAGCGCTTGATTTGTTGATAAGTGTTCCTGAAGAAAAAAGAACCCCGCAGGATTACCTGCTTCTCGGAAACATACTTCAAGACAAAGGCAAAAACGGTGAAGCGATTTTTATGTACAACAGAGCAATACTGGCGGATAAAAAATATTACAAAGCATATTACAATCTGGGTGTGATATATCTTCAGGAAGAAAAACCCAATCTGGCAATCAGTCAGTTTAAGCAGGTTATTAAATTAAACCCGGAATTTGCCTATGCACATTTTAATCTCGGCTGTGCATATATAAAAACAGGCGAACTCAAAAAAGCTAAAAATGAGTTTTTACGGGCAATTGAACTCAAAAACACCGTACCGGATTTTCACTACAATTTAGCATACGCTTATAAAAAATTGAACAAAGAGAAATCCGCTAAATTGTATCTGGGATATTACAACAAACTCATGGAAAATCAGTAAGAGCGGCTGCTTAACGGATGACTTTTAAGAATTTCTGATAATCTCAAAAGCTGTATCAGCAGTTACAGCGCCTTTTTCGCCAAGCTTAACATTGCGCATCGCCAGAGCTTTCCGCGCCTGTTCCGCTGCCTCGCCCGCGTCAATTCCGTAATCCGCAAGATGCGTCTTCATCCCTATGAAATTAAAGAATTCCTCTATTTTATAAATCGCAACGCCTGCCGCTTTTAAATCAACGCTTTCCTCTACACCGAAAACATTTCGTGCAAGTTTGGCAAGCTTTTCCGACTTAGACAATTTTTGATTTTGCAGCAAACGCGGGAGTATAATAGCAAGGCTCTGCCCGTGATCCAAGCCGTAAAACGCTGTAAGTTCGTGTCCAATCTGGTGCGTTGCCCAATCCTGAACACATCCCAGCGACATAAAATGGTTTAAGCCGCAGGTTGCACACCAGAAAATATTAGCGCGCGCATCATAATCTTCAGGTTTTGCAAGCGCTTTGGGTCCTTCCTGAATAAGAGTTCTCAAAAGCCCGAGCATCCATTCATCCTGAAGCGGAGTGTTTACGTCATAAGTACAGTATTGTTCCATAGTATGCACAAAAGTGTCCACAATCCCGTTTACGGTTTGTCTTACAGGCAGACTGAACGTTGTTTGGGGGTCGATTATCGAAAACTCAGGATACACTTTTTCGCTTACAAAAGCAGCTTTCCTGCCGGTTGACGCTCTTGATATAACCGAATTTCCGTTCATTTCCGAACCTGTTGCCGGCAGAGTTATTACGTCGCCCACAGGAAGCGCGTCCTTAACTTCATATTCTTCCGTAATAATATCATAAGGGTCTTTGCCTTCATACTTGGCAGCCGCAGCAATGAACTTTGCCGCGTCAAGAGTAGAACCGCCTCCAACCGCAAGGATAAATTCAATGTTTTCACGCTTAACCAGTTCAACCGCCTTCATGCAGGTTTCATACTCGGGATTTGGCTCAATTCCGCCAAACTCTGAATAATTATATCCTTCAAGCGCTTTTGCCACCTGCTCATAAACTCCGTTTTTTTTGACAGAACCTCCTCCGTACAGCAGCAAAATTTTTTGTGCCTTATCCAGAAGCGAAGAAAGCTGTGAAATCATACCTTTTCCAAATAAAATTCTTGTCGGACGATAATACTCAAAATTATTCATAATGTTCCCCCTTTATTATTCATTATTGTAGCGGGTCAATAAAAAATTACAATAGCGGTGTTTTGTTAAAAGCAATTTATTTCGCATGGATATTTAAAAGCAATTATCACCCCGCCGGATGATGAAGATATCTCACACTACGAAATCCGGTTCGGCGCAGACTGGGAAATCGTCGAATTTGTTTTACGCACGATTGAAACATCCGCTCTTTTCCGCCCGACACAGAATGGCACTGTGTCATATCTGGTCAAAGCCATTGATAACGTGGGAAACTATTCCGAACACGCGGCGCGGTTTGTGCTTGATGTAACAGGCGTTACTCCAAAAAACATCATCATTGAGCAGACTTTCACTGAAGATGATTTTACTGTTGAAAATGACGAAATTATTTTACCCGTAATGGACATGGGCGTAAACTTTCAGGATTTCCGTGTCCCCAAAGAAACCCGCCTGATTGTGGACTGCTCGGATGCGACAGAAATCCAATACCGCCATGCATTTTCAGAATTCAACGGCTGGGATTACTTGGAATTTGCAGACGATGATGAAACAACCGGCGATAATTGGGAAGACGAAGTTCCTCCGGTCTGGTCTGACTGGAAAAGCTATACGCAGGAGCCTGAATTCTGCGGGCAGTATGTTCAGGTGAAACTTAAAGGCGAGAACACTTCAGAAGTGAAAGTTACGGCTGACATTGACGATGTGGAAGATTTTGTTTCAAATATTGACATTCCGGCAGAGGCAACGACTGTTACGCTGAACAAAAACTTCACCATTGCGCCTGTAATAATTCCGACAACAGTGGACGCAACCGGCAAGGTCTGTTCTTGGCGGGTTTCAAGTGTGGATTTACGCTGCTTTGACATTGAACTGCTGGACAACGAGGATAACATTATCGCCGGAAAGCTGCTGAGCGCAACCGCAAGAGGGTATTAAATTTCCATATTCCTTTCTGAATAAATAATTAAAAGCCGGCACGCATCTATTGCGTGCCGGCTTTTGAGCAATGAATGATGTTAATTGATTTATAGTTGCATACATCTATTTCATCTATAAATATCCGCATGCCTCATTCTTTATTGGTCGTATATGCACTAATTTGGAAATATATGCGGAGGGTGTACAGATGTTTTACAAGGATAAAAAATTTGTTGGGAATAAGGTAAGAGAGTACAGGCTTAAAATGGGTCTGACTCAGGCTGAATTAGCCGAGAAGGCTGAGGTAAATGAAAATCATATAAGTAAGCCGGAAAGAGGAATATATATGCCGTCTGTGCAAACATTTCTCAATATTGTCGATACTCTAAAAAATTGATTTAAGTGAATTTGGGGTTGGCAAATTTTCAGCAGATAATCCGGTCAGAGACGAACTGGTGAAATTCATTTATGGTTCTTCAAAAAATGAAATTCGTTTATATCTTAGTGTTCTGAAAAATATTAAAAATAATTTAACTGAGTGTTCAATTACAGAAAGATTCAATTGGAGCATTATCAATGCAATTACCTTTTCTTGACATAGATTGCAGAATTTTTTTTAGAAGATTTTGGTATACCTTGATAATGTGTACCTTGGTCTGAATGGATAGT
>JAISCP010000034.1 GCA_031265495.1 Heliobacteriaceae bacterium
GCAATCCAGTAAATTCAACGGTTTTGACTGGATTGCTTCGTCCTCATTACATTCGTCCTCGCAATGACAAAGCAATAAAAAGTTAACACTCTCCCCCTTGAGGGAGGGTCGAAATTTGCTTTAGTAAATTTCGGGGTGGGGTAGAGAGATTAAAGAGTGTTTTTGGTCTGATTTTATCATGTGTCAGATCCTGAAATAAATTCAGGATGACGTGACGGGGGTGGCGGGAGTTTATCATCCGCTGAACCACCGGATTGACCTCCGGTCGTTCAGCAGATGATATTGATAAATTTTGTAACAAAATGAGCTTACCTGTTAAAGTTTTTCGCGGAAATGTCCGATATGAATATTGTGAAACAAAGAGGCGCTGAAATGAATTCAGCATGACAAACAGATAAATAGGAGTATGTTATGTACCAAAATGAATTAGAAACCACAGAGAAGTATCGTGCGTTGAAGGCGGAAATCAAATCTATGGAAGCGGCAATTGAAAAGTTTTTAACAAACATTTTTGAATGCACAGCATTTACTGCAGAACGCGACTTCCATATTATGACGCATTAACCAATACCTGTATATGCCCCGAATTTATTAAACTGATATGGCATCATATCCGGCATAAATTGCGGTATAAACGTATTGCCTGAATAAGCCGTGTTGTTATTTTCCAGCGCTTTTAGCCCTTTAATCAGATTCATTTGCTCCGGAGTTAAAGCAGGCGAGGCTGAAGTTGTCGAATTTTGAGCTGTTTGCGCTGTATAGACCGATGAAGGTGAATCCGCGGATGATGAAGCCTGAGCAAATTTATTACGCTCCGCAATAAATTCATTATAAGCCGCCACTGCTTTTGCTTTTTTAGGGTCATTATCATCCATTTTATTAATTATTTCGGCTGCTTCGGCAATTGTTTCAGGATTTGTTTCTAATGCTTTTTCTGCGTTAGCAATTTGTTCTTTATTTTCATGTTTTTCAAGCTCGGTTGGTCCACAGACTTCTTTCATCTTTTTTCCTGCAAACCAGCCGCACAGAAGTCCTACTGCCGCGCCTAAAATTGTTCCGACAATTGGAATAGCAGAACCTATTGTCGCACCGACAAGAGCCGCTCCCGCAGCGCTGCCCAGAGTGAATGCTGCAACTTCCACAGCGGTGCTTGCGACAGTCTTGCCGAGTTGTGCAAATCCTTTTCCCGTACCGCAGCGTTTGAATGTATTGTAAAGTTCAGGCGCTTCCATTGCTAAAGAAAGCACTGCGAATAATCCGCCGCCTTTTAAATTTTTCCCGGCAAATCTTACTGCTTTACCTATTGAACCGGTGTTTGCGGCTGCTTTGAGACCTAACTTTTTAACCCCGCGCACGCCTGTCCATTTTTCGACAAACATACCTCTTTTCTGCCATTTTGTTAATTCAATGCCTTGTCCTGTTTCATAAGCGTTTACCTTCAGATTACGCCATTCAAGCTTTGCCTGTGCTTTGGCAAGCTCAACGGCCTGTTTATTGGCTTTAAATGCTGTCTTACTTGCTTCCGCAGATTGTTTGGCATTGTCAAGTATAGTTTTCTCGGCGCTGCTTAAAGTTCTATTATTCTTAGCTGCTTCATCAGCCATTTCTTTCATTATTTTGTATTCTTGCTGAGCAACTCCCTTTTTTTCCAGAAGCGTCTTACCTTCGTCTACCAAACTTCGTACTTGGGTATTAATGTTTCCTCGTGCAACATTCTGATTATATTTTACCAGCTCAGCCGGAGATAAGTTCGCCAACTCGGCCGGAGCTAATACTTTAGGCGCTGCATACCTTTGTGCCAGTCCCTCATAATACCTGTAGTTCGTAGCATCTTGCCATGAACCTAAGCTTTCTTTTAGTGCTTTAGTATCTTTATACGTATTTTTGGTTTTATCCCAAGCATCAACTACAGACTCTTTTGTAAATTTAATTGGATTTCTGGTATTATTCCATGTTTCTTTTAAGCTGGTATTATGCCATTGTTTTCCTTTTTGCCAGATTTCCTTACCTGTCCAAATAGTTCCGGCAAGTACAGGCGCAAACATGGCATAACCGGCATAGGTTTGTCCTAAGCTTGCTTCCTCTGCAATAGCAACAGGCCCCACAATTTGTCCTGCCAAATTAGCCATACTGTTATATAATCTTAATTGTGCGAATCCCATTTCTTTTCCCCGTTTTAAAAAGTAAATTCCCCGTATGTTTATATAAAGGAAATATTTCAACGAGAATTGCCTGCTTTTTTAAAAATATGAAGAAATGTTACAGAAATGGCTGCTCTGTTATGCAATTTTGCTGTAAAATTTAATATCAATAAGCCCCTCTCTTAGAGACTGGTATGACTAAACACGTTCAGCAAAACAAGCAAAGGAGTTGCGGGGCAACTGTCGGAAGCCGGGTAAGGGCAGAATACAAAAATAAAGGTAAAAACCATAAAAAATCGGTATACACTAATATTAACTTGAGGCGAACATAAAAAATCGAGTCCACTTAAGCATGGTTAAAATTGGTTCCCTCCCCATACGGGGGAGGGCTAGGGAGAGGGGGCAAACAAATCACGAAACCGCCACCTCACCCCAACCCTCTCGGCATTGTTAACTTTGCATTGTTTCGTCATTGCAGCGCGTAAGCCCGACGCGGCAATCCAGTAAATTCAACGGTTTTGACTGGATTGCTTCGTCCTCATTACATTCGTCCTCGCAATGACAAAGCAATAAAAAGTTAACACTCTCATACGGGAGAGGGCAGCCCGGCCATTCAACCCTATTCACTAAAAACTATTTCCTAATCACTATTTTCTGCTATAATAAAATTAATGATAGAAGTAAAAAATTTAACAAAAACATTTGATAACAGAAAAGTCATAGATAATATTTCCTTTAAAGTAGACAGCGGGAAAACGCTTGCTGTTGTGGGCTTTAGCGGTTCAGGGAAAAGCACTGTTTTGAAGCTTATCTGCGGGCTTCTGGAAAAAGACAGCGGACAGATTATTACTTCAAAAGGCGATGTTGCAATGGTTTTTCAGTATTCCGCTCTGTTCGACAGCCTTAACGTAGCGAATAATATTGCTTTTGCGCTTCACGAAAGGCGCGATTTGAGGACTAAATACAGCGAAAAAGAAATTAAAAATATTGTAGCCGAAAAGCTTGCGCTTGTCGGGCTTAAAGGCATAGAGAATAAGTTCCCGTCGGAGCTTTCGGGCGGCATGCAGAAACGCGTAAGCTTCGCGCGAGCCATAGTGACCGAGCCTAATTCAATACTGTATGACGAGCCGACTTCCGGTTTGGATCCCATCTCGTCAACGCTGATTGAAGATTACATTGTAAGGCTCAAGGACGAAACTCAGGCTGCTTCAATTGTTGTTACACACCAGATTTCAACCGTGCGAAGAACAGCTGACAAGGTTATTATGTTGTATGACGGAAAAATTGTATTTGAAGGAACTCCTGACGATATGGTTAAAAACGGAAATAATTATACCAGACAATTTATCACGGCGTCTCTGGAAGGCCCGATGAAAATGATGGCATAGAAAGGATTTAGAAATGAAAGATTTAACAAAAGATTTATTTAACAGCTGCGTTATGCAGTTAGACGAATATATAATGTTTGCCCTAAAAGAGAAAACTGCGAGATTAAAACCGGAGCTAACAGCGCGTAACAGAGCGCCTATATCTCTGGCTATGGGCGCGCCGACAGCGCAGCCGCCGGAGTTTGCTATTAACAGGCTGAAAGAGCTTCTGGGAGAAGCGGATATTCACACATACTCAACTCCTAAAGGTGAACCGTACTTTAGAAATGCGGTTTCGCAGCGGATGAAGAACCGTTTTGGCGTTGATATTGATCCGGACAAAGAAGTTTTTTCCCTAATCGGTTCCAAAGAAGGGATAGCCAATCTTGTCCGTTCACTTGTAAATCCATGTTCCGATAAATTTGCACGGGATATTATACTTGTTCCTGACCCGGGTTATGCTTCTTACGCAGAATTTATTAAATGCTCCGGCGGTCTGGCTTACCCGATTCCCCTGACAGCGCAAAACGATTACAAACCGGACATGGAGGAGGTTCTGGCTAATCTTGTTAAAGACGGATGCAGCGCCGAAAAGGTTAAGGCAATGATTATAAATTACCCGAACAATCCGCTCGGAGCCGTTACCACAAAAGAATATGTTAAATCAGTTGTTGATTTTTGCAAAAAGTACGGAATTCTTTTGATTTCCGATGCCGCATACAGTGATTTATACTTTGACGAGTCTGTAAAGCCTTTTAGCGTGTTTGAAATTGAAGGCGCAAAAGACATTGCAGTGGAATTTTTCAGTTTTTCAAAGCCCTACGCTCTTACCGGCTGGCGGGTGGGCTGGGTTTGCGGAAACGCTGAAGTTGTAGCGCGTTTTGGCAAGGCAAAATCCACAATTGACAACGGGATTTTTAAAGCGCTTCAAATCGCCTGTGCGGACGTTCTGAATTCAAAAGAAGGCGATGATTACATTGCACGTGAAAATCAGGGTTACAAACGCAAACAGACGCTTATGGTAAAAGGGTTCAAAGAACTGGGCTGGGAAATAGACGAAACCAAAGTTCCGCCGGCGACTTTCTATTTATGGCTTCCTATTCCGCCGAGATACGACTCTGCGTTCAAATTTTGCGAAGAAGTCCTTGAAAAATCCGGTGTGGTAATTGTTCCGGGAAACGCATTCGGAAGCTGCGGAGAAGGGTTTTTCAGGCTGTCGTATGTTTGTTCGGAAGCGCAGCTTCAAACAGTAATCGACAGAATGAAAGAAGACGGGTTTTATTATTGTAATTAGTAAATAGCGCTTAGTAAATAGTGAATAGGATTGTCAAAAATTTGCAATAACTACCCTGTCATGCTGAACTTGTCTTGGATTATTCGCAGTTCGCAGAAGCGTGGTTCTGCTCACTTAGACGAGTTTCGGGCTTTGCCCTCCACTCTTGCGAAAATCCGCTGTTTCAGCATCTG
>JAISCP010000035.1 GCA_031265495.1 Heliobacteriaceae bacterium
CGCAGTTCGCAGAACCACGCTTCTGCGAACTGCGAATAATCCAAGACAAGTTCAGGATGACAGGAAGGTTATTGCAGGTTTTTAACAATCTTAGTTAACACTCCCCGCAAGAGAGGAAACAACTTAGGCGCCTCTTATCTTGAAATTCCTAAAAAATTCCAAGACTTTCTTCGGAAATGTCATAATACTTTTAGGCAGCCTTTTTAGCAATTTCGGTGACAACAATCCCAGCACAAAAACAAGAGGCATTCCGAGCGTGAACAATAAAGCTTGTTGTTTTCTTTTATTTCTTTCCACTATTTCAGGCGGCGGAATAAGACCGGGTTTGAATTCAAAGTCTCTGCGAGAAGGGCAGCAGTGCCGTTCTCTTTTGGGACGCACCAGCATGATAACAGAGTTATTTCTCGGTGTTCTTTCTAAAGCGTCTCTGTTTAATCCGCTGTACGCAACTGGATTCACACTCATATAAACCTTCCTTTCCAAAATCTTTCCTACACCTTAAATAAAAACAAATTTAAATACTCTAAATTCACATGCTTACACATTTCTTTACAAACTTAACAATTGCCCCCGCATGTAATCAATGATATTATTTTCATATGATACCCAAATATATACGATACCTGAAAACCATAGATAAAAAGCTTAGCGGGTTCTTTGAAAGCCAAAAACCCTACATATTCTGCAAAGAAGGCTGCTCGTTTTGCTGCGAAACCGGAGAATACCCCTACACTCTTGTAGAAATCCAGTATTTAATGCTCGGATTTCACCAGCTTGCACCGGAAATTCAATTCGAAATTTTAGAAAAAATAAATAAATTAAAAGAAGCTAAACGCACACACAAAGGTAAATTTATGCATGAATGCCCGTTTCTGACAGACAAAAGATGCAGTGTATATAACTTTCGCGGACTTATTTGCCGGACGCACGGGCTGGCGTTTTACGACTCAAAAGGAAAACTGCGGGTCCCGGAATGCATTCATCAGGGGCTGAATTACTCCAATGTTTACGATACGGAAAAAGGTGTTATGTCATCCGAACTGTTCAAGGCATCGGGCTTTGAAACCGAACCGGTTTCTTTCAATTTAAGCCGTAAATTTTTATTAAACAACGAGGCAACACAGTACCTGGAGCTTGATTTTGGTGAAGAAAAAGCTCTTATTGACTGGCTGTAAAAATATACTCTTTACTAATATAAGAAAGTATGCTATAATTTTTACAGATTTATGGTGGTGCAAAACCTAAAATACTAAAGAGGAGATTCCGGTGGTGTACGAAGAAGAAGAATCATGGAAATTAAAAATTATGTTTACGGAGTGGGAATTAAAAATTCTTAAATTAATGATGGAAGGCTTGAGTAACAGGAAAATTTCCCAAGTATTGGAACTTAGTCCTGTTATGACCGGGAACCATATCGGCAGAATTTTGAAAAAAACCCGTACCAAAAACCGTACAACGGCTGTTTATATCGCTGCTAAAAATAATTATATTTAGCGGAGCGTAAGCTCCCTTAGCAAGTAAAACCACGTTTTTGCAAGCTGCCGGTAATCCAAGCGGGATTATTTCAGCATATCAGGCAGACGAAAGCCCAGGGCTAGTGCGATTTTTTCGGCAGTGCGCAGGTCAGGGCAGATTTTGCTGTTCTCGTAAGCGCTTATTGCGGAAACGGACAAGCCTACTGCCTGCGCAATATCCTCCTGCGTCAGGCCTAAATCTTTACGTTTATAGAACATATTAATCGCGAAAACTTTGCAAATATCTCTTGCCATGCCTGAATTATAACATATTTTTTGTTTATTGTACAATGGCTTTATGCACGGGATTTTAATTGAAATGAATAATTTTTTTCAGGCTATGGGCGCTAAAGGGCTTGCTCTGAATGCTTTTATTGAAAGTTTCTTCCTTGTGCCGCCGCCGGACTTTCTGCTAATCACAATGGATTTGCTCAAACCCCAAAAAGCTGTTTTTTACGCGGCGGTATGTACGGCATTTTCGGTTTTAGGCGCTCTCGTTGGGTACGCTATCGGGTTCTGGGGCGGAAGACCCGCGTTTAACTTTATATTCAAAAATAAACAAGAACAGTTATCTAAAGTCGAAAAACTTTACGGCAAATACGGCTGTGCAGCGGTTTTCTTTTCCGCATTCACGCCTATTCCGTATAAAATATTCACCATAGCAAGCGGAATTTTGAACATGAACCTTGCGGCATTCACAGCGGCAAGTATTCTGGGCAGGGGGCTGAGGTTTTTTATCGTAAGCGTTGTTCTGATGCTGTTCGGAGAAATGATTAAGCAGTATATAGAGTGGGTAATTCTGGGCGTAACTCTGGTTATAATACTATTTTTCGCTGTTATTTATAAAAAAGGCATTTATTCTGACTAATCTCAGAGTCTGCCTTCTGTACCTGCCCCGAAATCGGGAGTTCCTCTCCATACGGGAGAGGATGAATTTCTTAATGAACACAGCGTGTGAATTTAGAAATTCAGGTGAGGGGGCGCAGAACCGAATAAATCTTGGGGAAAACACATGTCATGAGTGCAGGCTCAGCCTGCCCCCTCACTCCAAACACTAAGCTCAACCTGCGGTTTCGCTAAGTGTTTGTGCTCTCTCCCGCAGGGAGAGAGCACAAGAAGAGATCCTGAAATAAATTCAGGATGACAGGGCGGGGGGTCTTTCCTCTTCCATTCAGCCCTCTATACCCCACCCCGAAATTTGCTTTGGCAAATTTCGACCCTCCCTCAAGGGGGAGAGTGTTAACTTTTTATTGCTTTGTCATTGCGAGGACGAATGTAATGAGGACGAAGCAATCCAGTCAAAACCGTTGAATTTACTGGATTGC
>JAISCP010000122.1 GCA_031265495.1 Heliobacteriaceae bacterium
CCCTGAATCAAGTTCAGGGTGACGTGGAGATTGTTGAATGTTTTTTACTAATAATTATGAGTTTAAAATGAGAGATTACGGACAAAAACGCCGGAAAAACCCGAACCAATTCGTATTCCGGATAACCTCATAATTTTAACGGGACAGTTGTGGAAACAAGTTCAGGATGACAGGATGGTTGTTCGGCAACGGATGGTCTTTTTGCTCTTTCCTGTTCACTTAATATTTTTTGTGTTATGTTATTAAAATGCTAAAAACATATATTGATAAATTAAGCGGTTTAAAAATGACAATTATTTCAGGGTTGTTCTTACTCGGCAGTTTTGTTTTAATGATTACGAAAACCCGTACATCGTTTGACCCTGCATGGATTAGCGTTCTTATTTCGGGTTTGCCCCTTGTTTATTACGCTGTGGTGAGGCTGATTTTTCAAAGAAGTATTTCATCCCCTCTGTTGATTTCAATTGCTATGGCTGCGGCAATCATAACCGGCGAACTTTTTGCGGCGGGTGAAGTTGCATTCATTATGGCAGCAGGCGGTCTTTTGGAAGAATATACAACGGAGCGCGCCCAAAAGGGCATAAGCAAACTCATGAGCCTTGCGCCGCAGCAGGGCAGGAGGATTAACGGCGCTATTGAGGAGATTATACCCGCCGGGCAAATACAAAAAGGCGACATTATAAGGGTGTTTCCGGGTGAAACAATTCCGGTTGACGGTGAAATCATTTCAGGGGAAACGTCCGCAGACCAGTCTGTAATGACAGGGGAATCTCTGCCTGTTGATAAAATGATTGGAGACAGCGTTTTCAGCGGTACAATGAATCTTTACGGTTCGGTTGATGTAAGGGCGCTGCATGTCGGCAAAGATTCCTCTCTGCAAAAAATGATTGATTTAGTAAAAGAAGCTGAAAATAAAAAAGCTCCCACACAGCGGATTGTGGACAAATGGGCGTCATGGCTTGTACCTGCGGCTTTATTAATTGCGGTTATTACCTATCTTGCAACAGGGGAAGTCGTACGCGCCGTAACCGTTTTGGTAGTATTTTGCCCCTGCGCCCTTACGCTTGCAACCCCGACGTCCATTGCCGCAGCAATAGGGCAGGCAGCCAAACACGGAGTGTTGATTAAATCCGGCGAAGCTCTGGAAAAGATGGGAAAAACAGACTTTATTGCTTTTGATAAAACCGGAACGTTAACGCAGGGAAAATTGGAAGTAAGCGATATTATCTCTTTTGATGCTGAAATTCCGCCGGAAGAATTGCTGGCTCTGGTTTGCGCGGCGGAGATACGTTCGGAACACCCTCTGGCAAAAGCTGTTGCTGCTTATGCAAAAATAAATTGCATTGAAATTCCAAAGGCGGATAATTTTAAAATGGCGGCGGGAATGGGGGTTCAGTCGAATGTCAGCGGTTCCGTAATCCTGTGCGGTAATCGTTTATATTTTAAAGAAAACGGGATATTACTCAATGATAATACGGAAAAAGAACTGAAAAGACTCCAAAAGCATGGTAAAGCTTCAATATTGGCCGCAAAGGATGGCAGCTGCATCGGGGTGATAGCCCTGTCTGATTTGCTCCGCGAAAATATAAAAAGTATTGTTGCCGGACTGGAACAAATAAACGCGGAAGTAGCGCTTTTAACCGGTGATAACAGGCAAGCCGCCGAATATTTCGCACAGAATGCCGGTATTAAGAATATATATAGCGAGCTTTTGCCTGCGGATAAAGCTGCAATAATCCGGAGGCTGCAATCAGAAGGCAAAAAAGTCTGCATGACAGGGGACGGCGTAAACGATGCTCCATCCTTAAAAACAGCGGATGTAGGGATTGCAATGGGGAACATAGGAAGCGATATGGCAATTGAAGCGGCGGATATTGCGCTCATGAACGACAATATAGCTAATATACTCTATATTAAAAAACTTTCAAACGCAGCCATTACATCAATTAAGCAGAACATAACTCTTTCCATGCTGATAAACTTTGCGGCAATAGGCTTGTCGGTATACGGGCTTTTAAATCCGGTTACCGGCGCGCTTGTGCATAATTTAGGTTCGGTAATAGTTGTCTTAAATGCAGCGCGGCTTTATGACAGGAAGGTTATGGTAGGTTTTTAACAATCCTATTCCCCAATATCATGTAACTAATTACTTGACATGTACAATTGCGAGGGCATAGCAAGCAACGAAGCAATCCGGTCAAAGCCGTTGAATTTACCGGATTGCCGCAAATTCCGGGGTGGGGTATAAGCTTGCTGGATGAGGGTTTTATTGAATGTGCTCGGGCCCCGCCTTCAAAAAAAACCGCCTGACGGCGGCTATATGTAGAAATGCATGCAGAATTTGATATTTATTCCTGAATAAATTCATACAGTGTTTTTACGGGCGTCGGAACCCGTGATTGCAGCGGGTTCCGAGCTTGCGGCTGCACCTGTGCTTTCGTAAAATTATCATTGCCCACTCCGCGCTTGTACCTGTACTGCGTCCAGACTCTGCTCATTCCCGAAATGAACGCCCCGACCGCAAGCAGGCTGAACAAGAACGGAACCATTGCAATTACCGCCTTCCCTTTAAATAATTCATTTATGCTTTTCCCTGATTTCTTCGCTATTTCGGGAATATCGTTCAAGGAAGCTGTTTTTAAAGCTCCTTTTTCATCTTTAGTTAATATTTCCGTGTATTTTTTGTTTTTGAAAAGATATTTTTTGAAACCGCTGTCCAAAAGTTCGCTTCCGAAGATTGTATAGAGCGCTATAACCGGAAGTCTGGTTGCAACTTCCATAACATCGAGTCTGCCCCTGTCTTTTGCCGCCCCGAAGTACCCGCATACGGCAGCGGTTACGGTTAACCCCAGCTGCCCTTTGCCAAGCCCGGGCGTGCCGTCGCTTTTCCGGGCAAAATCCAGGCTTCCGTAGCTGTCCAAAAATGATTTTAAGCCGTTTGATACTTTTGTTCCTCTTTTTTCTAAATGTTCATACAGTTTTCTTCCCGGATTGAGAAAGACCTCGCTTGCTTTTTGAACTGTTTTGCCGCTGCGTCCGGCAAGAGCAAGGCTTGCAGCCAAACCGGCGGCGGCGGCTATTGCTGAATTTCTTATATGTGATTTTGCACTCTTTTCAACCTTTTTCTGTAATTCGGGAGTTTCTTTTTTGTTTTTATCAAGGTTTACGACATTTGAAAAGTCACATTTTTTAAATACTTTCAGGGTAAACAGATTTTTTGCAAAGCTGAGTGCATATCCGGCAGCCGGCACGGCAGCGCAGCCCAGAACCAATGCTGCTTTTGCAGCCGGCGTTGACGCGGCTTTGGAAAATATTTTGCTTTTTGCAAGCTTACTCCCCATTAATACGGGCATGTAGCAGAAAATTATACCCTCAAAAAATTCAAGGAAGATTTTTTCGGACATGTCGGCAAGGCTTCTTGTGAACGGGAGCGTTGCTCCGAGATTTGTGGCAATCGCCTGTACGAATCTTGAGTGGGAGAGCCCGTCATCTCCTTCCTTTGTGTTAATTACTCTTGCAAGAAACTTCCGTGAGCGGCTCAGGCTTCCGGTAAGCTCGCCGGATAACTTATTCGCCGGAAGCTTTGCTGTGAACGGGGTATTTAATTTTACATCATAGTTCATTGTCATTATTTTCCTATACTAAAAAGGCTGGCGGTTTATTATCCGTCAGCCTTAATTTCTTATCAAAAACACTTATTCCTGAAAAATTATGGCTGGCGAAAACGGCATGTCCATCATCATGCTCATCATCATATCCATATTTTTCATTTGTTTGTTCAAAATTGGTTCCTTTTCTTTTAGATTAAATTAAAATAATATTCTTGTCAATAATCTATATTATGGAAAAACCAAACAAATTTTTTTTTGCCATGTCATTGCGAGCGCAGCACTCTGCCGACAAAACGATTAAGTATCGTTTTGGAGAGGAAAATCCAGTCAAAATCGTTGATACTACTGGATTGCCGCGTCGGGCTGGCGCCCTCCTCGCAATGACGAAGCAATGAGAAGTTAACATTGCCCCCTCACCCCAAACACTAAACTCAACCTTCGGTTTCGCTAAGTGTTTGCACCCTCTCCCGCAGGAAGAGGGAAATCTAACCGTTCACCCTTTCAACCCTTCAACCCTATTCACACTTCGATAAACAGTCTTCTGCCGACTATGTTTTGTTTTCCGTTGTGGTAGCCGGCGAAATACCCGCCGCGAACAGGCTTGTTCTTGGCGTATGAACCGGGAAGGCTGTTGCCGTTGTAATTTACAAACGGATTGTAACCCGCGCTTCTGACAGATACAGCGGTCGTTTTTGCCGGTAAAAATACTTGTGATAATAAACTTGCAATACTAGCCATAATACCTCTAACCTTCCTTCTTTAATAATTGTTTTTATTATATCATTAATTTTATCGGGAATCTTAATTTTTCTTAACAAATCATCCGTTTATATTAGTGATATAATTATTGATTATGACTGATAAGAAAAAAGTTCTGATAGTCGGCTCCGGCGCAAAGGAATACGCGCTGGTTAAGAGGTTTTTGTCTTGCGGCGCGGAAGTTTTTGCGGCGCCGGGTAATGCGCATACAGAAGAACTTTGCACCTGCGCTGACATTCGCGAGGATAAGCCGCAGGAACTGCTGGAATTTGCGCTTAAAAACAGTATTAATCTAACCGTTGCTTCCTCCGGAATCGCCGTTAAAAGCGATATTGCGGATGTTTTTAACTCAAACGGACAGCTGATATTCGCTCCGGAAGCCGCTGATTTTGCGCTGAGTAAATCTGCGGGTAAGAAATTTATGCATAAATCGAATATTCCGACGCCGAAATTCGGAATTTTTGAAAAACAATCGCTTGCGCTGGATTACCTGAAGACTTCAAATTATCCCGTTGTAATAAGAACCGATTATGAACAGCTTGCCTGTCCGTCATTTAGTATTGCCAAAACCTTTGCCGAAGACCTGTTCATGGGAAATCCAGATAATATTATCATAGAAGATTATGTTTACGGGCATGATTTTACGTTTTATGTAATAACGGACGGCTATTATGCGCTTCCGATTGCGTCTGCGGCAAACTACAAGTTCATGCCGGAAAGCGGGCTTTTGACAGAAGGCGTCGGAACTTTTGTCCCGGATTATAAAGTTCCGCAGAGCGTGGAAGAAAACATAATGCAGAATGTTCTTTCAAGAACGCCTGCGGGTTATCGGGGAATACTGGGCATTAACTGTGTTTTGAAAGAGGATAATAAATTTGTTGTTTTAGGGTTTGAACCGTTTTTCGGGGAGCATAACTGCGAGGCAATTCTAAATCTTATTGACGAAAACCTCTATACGCTGTTTGAAGCATGTGCGGCAGGGGCTTTTGCGGACGATTACGACTGTATAAGAATGTCGGATAACTCATCGGTTTCGTGTATGCTTTTTGCGTCATATGGCGGCAAACCCGTAACAGGGCTGGATTTAGTTGAAGATTTTACCGTGCTCGGCGCTGAAAAAAGCCTGACAGCTAAAGGAAAAACTTTTTTATTAACCCGCACCGCAGGAACTTTGTCGCGCGCCTGCAAAAATCTTTATGAAGATATTGATTTAATCCGCTATGACGGTAAAAAATACTGCCGGGACATCTGCCGGATATGATGTTGAAAAAAACCTTGCTGTCATTATAAATAAAAATATGACAGTGAAGAAGAATTACTATGAAATTCTGGGCATAACGCCGGACACCTCCTCCGCCGGGCTGAAAGCGGCGTACAAACGGCTGGCGCGCAAACATCACCCTGACGTTAACGGAGACGAGAAAATTTTTAAGGCAGTGTGCGAGGCTTACGAAACGCTTTCCGATGCGAAGAAAAGAAAGCAGTACGATATATTAAACGGTTTTTTTAAAACGTACAAAACAGAAGAAAAAAGAACGCAAAAGACCGGTGAAAAAAAAGAAAATGCAAAACATTTTACGGGCATGTTTGATGAATTTACCGAAAAAAAACGGTTTAAAGAGGAAGCGCCCGGCATGAAAAATCCTGAAAAAGGAAAAGATATTTACGCTGACGTGTCGGTTACGGCAGAAGAAGTTATTCATGGTACGTCCAGAACGGTTAACATAATGCATACCCGCCAATGCCCCAAATGTCAGGGGCGCAAATTTATTAACGGTTCTTCATGTCCTGAATGCAGCGGCAAAGGGGAGTTAGTTAAGTACAAGAAAATAACCGTTAAAATTCCACCGAATATTAAAAACGGTTCCAAACTGCGTGTATCGGGAGAAGGCAGCGAGGGAGCCAACGGAGGTAAAAACGGCGATTTATATTTGTCGGTTAAGGTTGAAGGCTGTTCAAAAATCAAATATGACGGCGCAAATATACTGTATTCCCTCCCGATTACGCCGTTTGAAGCAGCGCTTGGCTGCGATATAGCAATTCCGGCTTTTGAAGGAAATATTATGCTGAAAATCCCGCCTCGTACAAATTCCGGTCAAAAATTCCGGCTGGCCGGGCAGGGGCTGGGAAGCGGAACAAAATCAGGCGATATGATAGTTACCGTGTCTATTGAAATTCCGCCGTCTTTGTCGGAAGATGAATTGAGATTGTACGAAAAGCTGCGCGATGCGTCCGGCGGCAATATAAGAGGAAATATTTTGAATGACTGACAAAAAGGTTCGGAATGATGAAACAGTTAAAATTAAAGAAATTTTCACGTCCATTCAGGGAGAAGGCCCGTACGCGGGAGTAAAGCAGCTTTTTATAAGGTTTTGCAACTGCAATTTGAAGTGTAATTACTGCGACACGGAATTTTCATCAGAGTCTGATTATGAGGAATTTTGTCCTTCATCGCTGGCGGAAAAAATAAAGGAGTTTGACCTAAAAACATTGCATTCAATCTCTTTGACCGGCGGCGAGCCGCTTTTACAGGCGGATTTTTTAAAAAAATTCCTGCCGCAGGCAAGCAAGAAAATTTATCTTGAAACTAATGCAACGCTTGCGGATAAACTGCTTGAAGTTAAACCGTTTATTGATATTGTTTCCGCTGATATTAAGCTGGAAAGCGCGTCCGGTGTGCCGAATTCAATCAAATTCCACGAAAAGTTTTTCCAAAACTGCCGCGGGCTTGAAACTTTTGCCAAAATTATTTTTGACGAAAATATTACGGACTGCGAAATTGAGAGCTGCGCAAAACTTGCCGGACAATTCAATTTGCCGTTAATTCTGCAGCCGAAAATGAATGGTGATAAAATGTCAATTACCTTAGATTTTGCGGTGGAAATTCTTGACCGATTTCTGGCAAAATACCCCAATGTGCGCCTAATCCCGCAAATTCATAAGTTTATGGGCTTACGCTGAAGTTTTGGGAGTGTTAACAAACTATTGACACGTCATTGCAGCGCGCAAGCCCTCTATACCTCTTAATTTCCTATTCACTGATTTTTTATGCTACAATTGCTGTTATGGAAGACATGTTAGAAAAAATTTTACAGATTGAAGCAAAATATAAAGAATTGGGAGAAACGCTCTCTGATACGGCTGTAATTCAGGATTATAACAGATTCAGAGACCTTTCCAGGCAGAGGAAAGCCATGGAAGAAACCGTTGAGCTTTACTATGAGTGGAAAAAGGCTGCGGACGCGGTTGCGGAAGCCAGAGAACTAATATATATCGAGCCGGACGATGAAATGAAGTCATTTTTGAAAGCGGAAATGGAAGAAAATGAAGCTAAACTTCCCGCGTTTGAGGAACAAATGAAAATACTGCTGCTCCCGCGCGACCCTATGGATGATAAAGATATTATGCTTGAAATAAGGGGTTCGGCAGGCGGCGATGAGGCTAATATTTTTGCGGGCGATTTAATGCGGATGTACTTGCGTTACGCAGACCGGCAGGGGTGGCAGACACAGATTCTGAGCAAGACAGAGTGTGAAGCCGGCGGAGTTTCGGAAGTTATTATCTCAATCAAAGGAGACAGCATTTACTCAAAATTAAAATATGAATCAGGCGTTCACCGTGTTCAGCGGGTTCCCGCTACCGAATCCCAAGGACGTGTGCATACTTCCACTGCAACAGTTGCGGTAATGCCGGAAGTTGACGATGTTGAAGTTGAGTTAAATCCGGCTGATTTGGAAATTTCTACCGCTCGTTCCGGCGGCGCCGGCGGACAGAATGTTAATAAGGTTGAAACGGCTGTCCGCGTTGTCCATAAACCTACCGGACTTATGGTTTTCTGCACGGAGGAGCGTTCACAGTTACAGAACAAAGAGCGTGCTTTGCAGATTATTAAGGCAAGGCTTTATGACATGGAAGTTCAAAAACAGATGCAGGAAGTTACGGACTTGCGCCGTTCACAGGTCGGGACGGGTGACAGAAGCGAGCGTATACGCACTTATAATTTCCCGCAGGGACGTCTTACGGACCACAGGATTAACCAAAATCTTAATGTGTGGACTGTTATTGAAGGCGAACTGGATGAGTTAATTAAGCTGCTGACAGAGTACGACCAGAAACTTAAGTTGGAAAAGCTGGCACAGACTGATTAATTACTTGACATGTACCGCAATGACAAAGCAACAGAAAGTTAACACTGCCCCCCTCTTACCGGCAAAGTTTTTCCCGGTCAGGGTCTTCTTCTCCCGGCTCAAGAATGTGTCCGCCGTCTTCCAGCATTACCGCAAGAGTCCACCTGAGCTGCTCTTTATACCTCTCCCGGGCGCGCTGCGCAGTCGGCGCGCAAAATACAAAGCTCGGAATCTCTTTTATCTCAATGTAATAGTACCGTCTGCCTTCAAAGTCCAAATCATCTCCCTCAATAAGCGTCCAATCTAAGTTTAAATAATAATCAAGGTCTTTAGTAACCAATGTTAACTCCTGTTATTCATCCAGCGAACTGTTACTGAGCGGCTGGTTGAGCATTATACCTTCCCCGCCTATTACGTCGGCTTTTTTACCCTCAATATACAGATAAACCGGTTTGCTTGTATTTCTTTTGGCGGTCTTTATAATCTGATAAATTCTTTTATAAATACTGTCTGTTCCGCCCCCTGTTTCAAAGCTTGAGTTAAGGTTTATAATAACCTTATCCGGCTGCTCGGTTACGGCAATAACCCTTGTCGCCGGAGGAATTTCAGAATAAACGCCCTTTGATTTTTCAGCAGGCTTAGGGCCGTTAACAAGCGAATTCATGGCAAATTTTACTTTTGAACCGTCCGCTTTTTCATCATATTCACGCTTTACTGCCTTATAAACTTCTTCTTTATTTTCATTCTGGCCTATAAAAAAGACATTAACATAAACTTTCGGCTGTTTTTCGGATACAGGAAGTTCTTCTTCAACAGAAGGCTCGGGAGGTTTTATATCAACAGGATGGGAGGGCTTAAACATTCTCAAGCCGGCAAACACGCATACAACAACCATTAAAACCGCTGCAATGCCTAAAAATATTTTTTCATTATCCTGCATTTTTTATGTTCCTTTCTTATTAGAGACCGGGGGCTGGAGACTAGAAACTAGTGAGAGTCCTTTGGGATTACTGCTGTGCCGTCCGCCATAATTTTATTATCCTTAACGGAAACATCCGTAATTTGTATTATAACATCCTTATTTTCAAGAATCTTCAAAGAATATTCAAGCGGGTTCAGGTAGTTGAGTACGTAAGAAAGCTTGCTCAAATCCATAGTGAACGAGCTGTTAATCAGTTTTGTATCTTTAAATCTTATATTGCCGTTTTTCACGGTTAAGTCAGAGGAAATTGTAATTTCCTGCGGTCTTTTAATGAAAGGAACCGCTGTTTTTATGATAAACAGAAACCTGTCATTTTTGATTTTAATCCTCGTGTCAATAATCCTGAGGATGCCTGTTTTTTCCGCCGCTCTGTTAAAATCTCCTATCAGGCGTACATATTCGTCTGATTTTATTATATTATTCAGGTCGTCTTCGCTAATCATGGCGCTAAAACCCAGTACAAGATTTTCCTTGAAAACAGCCGTGTTGTTTTTTTCGTCAGGCACAATGTAATTAAAATTACACAGAGTTTTTACCTCTAACGAGCTTAGATAAACTCCCTGCATGTTCAGGTCTTCGCCTTTAAACTCCAGAGATTTAAACCGGCCTGCCTTCAAATCCATCGGGCTGAAAGATTTAATTTTGACTTTCAGCTTACTTGTATTTACGGATTTTTTTATAATTTTTTTGGCGGCGGACTGCGCATACTGCTGTACGCAGAAATTAATCCCTGATGCTGATGTGAAAAATCTTCCCGCAGGATTTGCCAAATCATAAGGCTTAACACAGTCATACTGTGCAAATGCCGGTAAATTCAGCATAAAAATTATCAGCGTTAATAATACTTTTTTAATCAACAGTTTATCCTCCAGCGCTGCCGCTGCTGCCATTGCAATTTTATTATAAACCAAAATTACAATTTCACCATTATTGTAACCTTTATTTAACAAAAATTGACCATGCTTAATTTTTTCGGCTTCTTCTGCGGTAACTTCATATTTGCGCTGGGGAAGAACATCCGCCGGATTTATTAAATTCGCCGGAATTTTTTCTTGCGTATCAAGTTCATCAAGCGCAATTGCGTTCTGTATACCAAACCTTCCGGCTTTTGTGCGTACAAGCTTTACCAGATGTCCGCCAACGCCGAGTTTTTCGCCCAAATCATGCGCGATTGAACGGATATACGTGCCTTTGGAGCATTTTACGAGAATCTCGGCACACTGCCCTGAATACATATTTTTCAATTCTATGTTTTCAATTACAACCCGGCGCGGCTCCACTTCAACCGCTTCCCCTTTTCTTGCATAGTCGTAAAGCTTTCGGCCTTTGACTTTTATCGCGGAATAAACCGGCGGAGTCTGGAGAATTTCTCCGGAAAAGTCTTTCAAAGCATCCTCAACCTCCGCGCGGGTAACCTGTTTTTCAGAAGTAAAGGTCAATTCGCCTTCCGCATCATAAGTTGTTGTTGCCGCTCCAAACTTTATTACGGCAAGGTATTCTTTGTCATCTTCCAGAAATTCAATCAACCGCGCCGCTTTGCCGATTGCAACAGGCAGAACGCCCTGTGCAAACGGATCCAGCGTACCGGTATGTCCGATTTGCTTAATTTTAGAAACTTTACGCAGACGCGAAATTACATCATGCGAAGTCATGCCCACAGGTTTGTAAATATTCAAAAATCCAAACATAATTTAGTTTTCCTCGCAATTGTACATGTTAAGTAATTAGTTACATGATTTACCATAACCTTCCCGTCATCCTGAACTTGTTTCAGGATCTGGCACATGACAAATCACACTATCTTCCCAATTTTATTTAAGCATCTGTACGGGGAAGAAAACTTTACAGAAATTGTATATTTTTATCGGTGGCCAGATCCTGAAACAAGTTCAGGATGACGAGGGTGGAATGATGTGGCAAATTTTCTTAAAATTATGTAACTAATTACTTAACATGTACAGCAATGACGAAACAATTAGTTACAATTCCCGAGAGAGAATTACTGCTAGACTTCCCCTCTTGAAATCTTGTCGATAATCTCATTTACCTTTGAGCCTTTCTGAAAAGAATCACTGTAAACAAAACGCAGTTCGGGAGTAAGCCGCAAACGAATTCTTTTACCTACTTCAAAACGGATTTTCGGGGTGCTTTTCTCCACAACTTCCTTAGTTCTTTCTATTTGTTCATCCGAACCCAGTATGCTGTAAAAAACTTTTGCGTAAGAATTATCGTGCGAAACCTCAACGTCAACAACCGAAACAACGCCGCAAAGCCCTCTGATTTCTCTTTGCAGAATTTCGGATATATCCCGCATCAATTCTTTTCTTACCCGTTCATTTCTTAATGTCATATTACACCAGACTTTCGCGTTCCACTTCTTCCGTTGTGGAAACTTCGATTATGTCGCCTTCCTGAATATCATTGAATTTTGCAAACGAAATGCCGCATTCGTAACCCTGCGCAACTTCTTTGACGTCATCTTTAAAACGTTTAAGCTGGTCAATTGCGCCTTCAAAAATTAATTCGCCGTTACGTATAAGTTTTGCATCTTTGCTGCGGACGATTTTGCCTTCTGTAACGTAACAGCCTGCAATTTTGTTTGTTTTACCCACAGTAAAGACTTGGCGGACTTCAGCTTTGCCGAGTTCAATTTCTTTAATTTCAGGCTGCAGAAGCGAAAGCATTTTCTTTTCAATATCTTCAAGAATTTGATAAATAATATCGTATTTTTTAATGGCAACGCCTTCACGCTCGGCTGCCGCCGCCGCATTCTGGTCTTCTTTTACCGTGAAGCCCAAAATAATAGCTTTTGAAGCGGACGCAAGCAGAACATCCGCCTCTGAAATATCGCCGACTCCAACGTGAATAATTTTTGTCTTAATCTCGGAGGACTCAATACCTGCAATTGCCTGCGCCACAGCTTCCGCAGCGCCGTGAGTGTTTGCCTTGATAATTAAATTCAATTGGGCAATATCTTCCTCGCCCGCAACGGATTCGCGTCTGATGTGAGCAGGAAGCATTGCGTCCAGGCGTTTTGTACGTTCTTTTTCTTTGCGTTTGTCAACAATTGATTTCATTTCTTTCTCATTTTGCACAACTTCAAAGTAATCTCCTGCCTGCGGAACTTCTGTTAACCCCAAAATCTCAACAGGGGTTGAAGGTTCCGCTTTTTGAATTCTTTCGCCCGAATCCGACAGCAAAGCTCTTACGCGTCCGCAAGCCGTACCGACAACAAGACAATTCCCCACGCGGAGCGTTCCGTTCTGTACCAGAAGCGTTGCAACAGGCCCTTTGCCTTTGTCCAGATTTGCCTCAATAACAACGCCGGACGCTTCCGCTTTCGGGTTGGCTTTAAGGTCCTGCATTTCCGCAACAAGAAGAATATATTCAAGCAGTTCGTCAATCCCTGTTCCGTTGAGCGCGGAAACTTTTACCGTAATAGTATCCCCGCCCCATTCTTCGGGGACAAGTCCGTGTTCGGTCAACTGCTGCAGAATTTTCTCGGGGTTTGCACCGGCTTTATCAATTTTGTTAACCGCAACTATAATCGGAACTTCCGCCGCTTTTGCATGGTTAATCGCCTCAATCGTCTGGGGCATTATGCCATCGTCCGCCGCAACCACAAGAATTGCAATATCAGTGGCTTTTGCACCGCGCGCGCGCATCTCGGTAAATGCTTCATGACCCGGAGTGTCCACAAAAACAATCTTCTTATCTTCAACGTAAACCGTATAAGCTCCGATAGACTGGGTTATACCGCCGACCTCCGTTGAGACAATTTTGTGTTTTGAAGCGCGGATGCTGTCAAGCAGTGTTGTTTTACCATGGTCAACGTGTCCCATAATACTTATTACGGGCGCGCGCTTCTTGAGTAATTTTTTATCAATTTCGGAAAGCGCTTTTGCTTTTTCTTCTTTCTCAAGTTCTTCTTCAAGAAATGCGTCCATGTCTTCATCAAGGACTTCCAGCTCGTACTCCGCAGCAATCTTTTTGATTGTATCAATGTCAACCAGCTGGTTAACTGTTGCCATAGTTCCGTTCATCATAAGGAATTTAACAATTTCAGCAGGTGTTTTCAGGATTTTTTCGGATAACTCGCTGATTGTCATGGGGCGGTTCACGATAATTGATTTGATTTCCGTAATTTCTTCTTCTCTTGCCGAACGTTTTTTATGTTTCTGCGCGGCGGCTTTTTCCAGCGAAATCCTTTCCTGTTCTTCTTCTTTGGAACGGTAATCCTTTTTATCTTTTTTAGCGGGCTGGCGTCTGCCGCCGCTTTTATTATCGTAAATATCCTGTGAAATTATATGGCGTTCAATAGGTTTTTTTTCACCCTGATTTTCAGGACGCGGGGAATGCGGTTTCCGGGACAGCGTTTTATCTCCGTTAGGTCTGTCCGGTCTGTCTGTCCGGTACGGCGCTTTGTCACCTTTAGGCAGCGGTCTGTCCGTTGGTTTTCTTTTATCTTCACCGGCAGGTCTTCTTGGGGGTCTTTGCGGCTGCAAAGGAGCGCGGCGGACAATTTCCAGACGACTTTTGGGTTTAACCACTTCAATTACCGGTCTTTTAGGTTCTTCCGGCTCTGCTTTTTCATCTTCCACAGCAGCAGGCTCTTCCGTAACCTTAGCTTTCTTAACGACAAAAGCCCTCGGAGGCGTTTTAACAGCGCTGCCTGCAGCTATAAAATCTCTCAGTTTTTTAGCCTGTTCAAGTGTAATCGTGCTTGAGTGAGTTTTCGCGGTAATCGAAATCTGCGCAAATTTATCTATCACTTCCTTGCTCGAAAGCTGCAATTCTTTTGCCAGTTCGTTTATTCTGATACGTTCATAACTCATTCAGCAGTTTTCCTTTCAAATCGTCCGGTATAGAGGCTTTTAAGGCTCTTTGAAGCCGGTTTTTCTTAAAAGACGCTTCTATACAAGAAATATTATAACAGAGATATACGGATCTGCCAAATATTTTTGAACTATGATTAATAACTACGCTGCCGGGCTGTTTTTGGCGTGTAACTTTTATTAATTCATCTTTATTTTTTAATTGACCGCACCCGGCGCATTTACGTTCGTTCATAAAATAATTATACTCCAAACCGGCAAAAAATATAGAGGGCCGGAGGGATAGCTTTTTAGTTGAAAGGTTGAATAGTTGAAGGGTTTATCCTCCCTTTGAGGAGAGTGTTCAGTTTCTATTGCTTTGTCATTGCGAGCGCAGCGAAGCAATCCAGTAAATTCAACGTTTTTGACTGGATTTTCCTCTCACAAAACGATAATTAATCGTTTTGCTCGGCAGAGTGTCCTCATTACATTCGTCCTCGCAATGACGTTATCAATAAAACCCCGCCTTAACCTCCCTGTCATGCTGAACTTGTCTCCACAACTGTCCCGTTAAAATTATGAGGTTATCCGGAATACGAATTGGTTCGGGTTTTTCCGGCGTTTTTGTCCGTAATCTCTCATACTCATAATTATTAGTAAAAAACATTCAACAATCTCCACGTCACCCTGAACTTGATTCAGGGTCTATCAGTTT
>JAISCP010000123.1 GCA_031265495.1 Heliobacteriaceae bacterium
CCCTGAATCAAGTTCAGGGTGACGTGGAGATTGTTGAATGTTTTTTACTAATAATTATGAGTTTAAAATGAGAGATTACGGACAAAAACGCCGGAAAAACCCGAACCAATTCGTATTCCAGATAACCTCATAATTTTAACGGGACAGTTGTGGAAACAAGTTCAGCATGACGCGGATGGTTGTTCGGCAACTGATGGTCTTTTTGCTCTTTCCTACTCACTTAATCACTGATTCAGGGTAACGGAAATTGAATTTGAATGTCGACACGCCCTAGGCGAATAGGAAATTAAGAGGTATAGAGGGCTGGAGCAAAATCAAAGAATATTGGTCAGTCATATCTGTTAATAGCGACACTTACAGCGCCATTCAGAACCGCAACCTCATTTTTTTTAAAATAACTAAATTTAGGTGAAATTTCATAAAATCCATTTGCATCATCAGTCAATGCTGTTTCATCATCACCTTTATTATGCACAAATTTGCCTTCATTAATACGATTTAATATTATATTTAGTGTATCAGAATTTTTATCATAAGGGTCAGAAATGGTAAGACCTTCAGTCGCAAAACCAAAGCCGGCGGCGTTTACATAGTGGCCATATTGCCGTTTATAAATAGTTTTCCCGTTTTTTAATTCTTTTTTATAAACCCCAATGTTCAAGATAACCTGCTTATTATTTTCCATTTCTTTTTTAATCCAAGACAATTCAGGCTTCTCAGCGAATTTATATTTTTTGCAGACGGGTCTGTAACCGCAATATTGCACATTGCTGTGATACCCCTTTGATTTAAGATATTCGTCAAGCCCTCCGCAAAGATTTGCAGAAGTAACACCCCGTTTGGAACATTTAAACTTTTCTGAGAGTTCAAATACGACTTTTTGAGGGTCTTCGTTAATGCCTAACCTCAAAACCGCATTTGCACCTGCATAAGGTCCACAATCGAACTCTGTTTGTTGTTTCAGATAATTCCCAAACGCAAAACTCTGTGCACAAGAAAGTCTTGTCGAATAAAAGCATATATCTGCTCCGTTAATGTATGCATATGTTCCATCCTTAGCAATACCAAATGAATTTGAACAAATCGTAAAAAAGAAAATTATCACCAAAAAAGTAAAATGCTTTTTCATTACATCATCGCCAGAATAAATCTTCTTAATTCCTTCAATTATTCCCGCCATTTTAACCTCACAATTCTAATAAAGAAGGCAAGTGAGCGAGTTCCTTCCGAACCCCATGCCCATATTGCATATCTTATCAAAACAAGATTTTTATACAATGGGTAACATCAAAGAAATAATACAACAGAAATTAGAAACTTGTTAATTAGCGAAACAAATTAATAAATGCGAGAATGCTTGTTATTACTAGCGAACAAATAGGAGCCCCTATATAGGCAAACACTACAAGTCCAGCACCTTCTACACCTCGGCATTCACCAATTACATAACACTTAAGACCATATAGAATAAGCGAAATAAGGAATATTACTACTGTAAAAAATATGAATACTTTTCCAAATGTTAAATTTTCAATTTTTTTCATTACTTTCTTCTAAATATATGGGGCGAGTGATGGGAATTGAACCCACGAATACCGGAACCACAATCCGGAGCCTTAACCACTTGGCTACACCCGCCATATAATTTTTATTAATCACTCTATTCTTTTGTCAAACGCAGGACTAAAACTCATTCTTCGTTAAGTCCTGCGGTGTGTCGCATCCGTCAAACTACGCACCGCTTCGCTTATGCTTGTTTGTCGTAGCTACACCCGCCATTTATTCCACAATATCATAAAAATTTGGAGTTGCAATCTCTCTTTCCGGTTCACATTGAGGTTACAATAACGGCAAACCCGCAAGATAATTATATTTTGGCAACGCCATATACGGCTGCTTAGTAATTACAGGTGATAAAATCTTATTAATTAACGCAATTCAGCATACTTAGCTTATGCGCTGGAACATATAACCTATGCCGCGCGCTGTTAATATTAATTCAGGATTGGCAGGGTCGGTTTCCAATTTGGAACGCAATCTGGATATATGCACGTCAACAACCCTTGTATCAATTCTGTGGTCCGGCGGATATGCCCATACATGCTGCAATATTTCGTTTCTTGAAAATGCCTGGCCCGAATTGTTTACGAGCAGTTCCAGCAGGCTGAATTCCATTCCGGTTAATCTTATACGTTCATTTTTTCTGAAAACCTGACGTCTTGCAGTATCAATTTTAATATTTCCGGTAGTAATAACATTTTTGGTAACTTTACCGCCGGACGGAGACGTTATTTCACGGCTGCTTGTTCTTCTCAGAACAGCTTTAACACGCGCTTCCAGTTCTTTCGGGCTGAAAGGTTTAATAACGTAATCATCAGCGCCGAGTTCCAGACCGGTTATTCTTTCGGAAACATCACCCAGAGCCGTGAGAATAATGATAGGAACATCAGAAGTTCTTCTTATTTCCCGCGTAACGCCATAGCCATCCATTTTCGGCATCATTACGTCTAAAACCACCAAGTCGGGGTTGTATTTATTAAACGCATTAACCGCTTCCTCGCCGTCGGTAGCTGTGTAAACGTCATAGCCGACCATTTTTAGACGTGTTTCTAAAATCCTGCGGATACTTGCTTCATCATCAACAAGCAATATTCTTTCGCGGTCTTCATTCTCATTAGGCAAATCCAGATTCTCAGTCATAATTCATTTCCTTTATATTACAAAATATTTACTTTTTTAAATTTTTTTGAACATTTATAACATTATATTAAATTAATTTGTTTAAAATTGCAAGTACTTTTTTTAAAAGTTTTTGGTTTTTTAATATTTTTAATAATTTCAGGAGCTGATAACCCGCCTGAATTCCTCCAAATCTGCGGCAGTATCTATACCTACTGGAATAAAATCAACAACGGAAGTTTTTATTTTCATTCCGTTATACAACGCTCTGAGCTGTTCCAGACTTTCCGCCGCTTCCGGAGGGGAAGGTTCAAGCTGTGTCATTTTAAGGAGCGCTTCGCGCCTGTAGCCGTAAATCCCCAGATGTCCGTAATACTTAACATGTCCGGTATTGCGTTCATAAGGAATTTTAGCGCGGGAGAAGTACAGCGCAAAACCT
The DNA here is from genome assembly GCA_031265495.1 of Heliobacteriaceae bacterium. GTDB lineage: Bacteria > Cyanobacteriota > Vampirovibrionia > Gastranaerophilales > Gastranaerophilaceae > UBA947. The sequence goes on from JAISCP010000123.1 coordinate 3,119, forward strand.
GCATTATCCGTAACACACTTCACAACATTCGGGTTTTCAATATCTTTTTTATCAGTTAAAACCCGCACAAGCGTAGAAATATCGGCTTTTTTATCATTATGAAGATTTTTGATAATTTCATCTATGCTTTCGGATTTTATTAAAGGCTCGTCACCTTGAAGGTTAACTATATATGAAATTTCCGGGTGGCGTTGAACCACTTCGGCAATTCTGTCACTGCCGCAGGCATGACTGCCGGCTGTCATTTCAACCCGTGCGCCGAATGACTCTGCCGCCGCATAAATTCTTTCATCATCCACAGCAATTATAACCGTGCCGGCCAACCGCGCTTTAATCGCCTTTTCCCAAACCCATTGAATAACCGGCTTACCGTTAACCTCTATCAGCGGCTTGCCTTCCAGCCGGCTTGACCCGTACCTTGCCGGGATTATTACTGCTGTTTGTTCTGTCTGTTCAGCGTTAAGCCGCATAATGTTCCTTTACTCTAAAAAAGCGCCTAATTTCCTGAATTTCTGATAGCGCAGCTCCAATAATTCTTCCGCCGGCAGTTTCGAAAGCTCTTTTAGAGCTTTCACTATTTCTTTCTTAATATTCCCGGATACCTTATCATAATCCAAATGAGCGCCGCCCAGCGGCTCTTTGATTTCGCCGTCTACAATGTTAAGTTTTATTAAATCTTTTGCGGTAATTTTAAGGGCTTCAGCGGCTTCATTCGCTTTTGAAGCGTCACGCCAAAGTATTGACGCGCAGCCTTCAGGGGAAATTACCGTGTAATAAGCATGCTCCAGCAGAAAAACTTTATCCGCAACAGCAAGCCCCAGCGCCCCGCCGGAACAGCCTTCACCTGTAATTACGGCGATTACCGGAACTTTCAGTTTTCCCATATCTCTTAAATTGACCGCAATAGCGCCGCCCTGATTAGTTTCCTCTGCGCTTATGCCCGGATATGCGCCCGGCGTGTCAATCAGGGTTACGACAGGAATATTAAACTTAGCGGCATGTTTAAAAAGCCTGAGCGCTTTTCTGTAACCTTGAGGCTGAGGCATGCCGAAATTGTATTCCAAATTTTCTTTTGTTGATTTACCTTTCATTGTACCGATAATCATTACGGGCATGCCGTCAACTCTTGCCAGTCCGCCGATAATCGCCCTGTCATCCATGCCTTCGCGGTCACCGTGAAGTTCCACGAAATCTTCACTGATACGTTTTACGTAATCCATAAAATTAGGACGCTCAGGGTGTCTGGCTATCTGTAATTTTTGCGCCGGTCTAAGGTTTTCGTACAAATCTTTCCGGTAGTCCTGAGCCTGCTGCTCAAAGGTTTCTATTTCTTTATTTAAGTCCATGCCTGACTCCATGCTTAGTTTTTTAAGTTCTTCAATTTTTTCCTGAATTTCTAATATAGGTTTTTCAAAATCCATTACTGCCATTTCTTTTATACCCTTTCAAGTCTTTTTATGCCCTTTCAAGTTAGTTTTACCTTTTGGCGCCTTTGTCGGGAATTACCAGATTACTTATCAGTTTTACCCATTACCGGCTTTTGTTAGTTGTTACCTGTCTCCTTTGCTTGTTTTGTTGAACGCGCTCACCGGTTTTTAAACCCTTCAAACTTTCAACTGTTTTACCTATCTGTTTTGCTTGTTATATCTCTTCCCTCTCCCTCTGGGAGAGGGTGCCCGCAGGGCGGGTGAGGGTTTTATTGCTTT
>JAISCP010000130.1 GCA_031265495.1 Heliobacteriaceae bacterium
GCAGATGCTGAAACAGCGGATTTTCGCAAGAGTGGAGGGCAAAGCCCGAAACTCGTCTAAGTGAGCAGAACCGCGTTTCTGCGAACTGCGAATAATCCAAGACAAGTTCAGCATGACAGGATGGTTATGGCGGGCTATCCTTTGCTGTTCCCTCTTTCCTGTCTACTATTTACTAATTTTAACCATACATCCAGCCCTCTTAATCACTTATTAAAATCGAATTACAACCAGATTTCTCGTGTGATTTTCGTTTAACGGAAGCTCATATTCAATAATATCAATAACTTTGGCATTATATTTTTTCAGAACACTGCGGGCTTCACGGATTTCCTCGTGTACTTTAACTGATTTGTATGCGGCAAGGCAGCCGTCAGGGTTTAGAAGCGGAGCCGCATACTCTGCAAGTGTTTTTAGCGGCGCAACCGCCCGCGCGGTTACTATATCAAATTTCCGCTGCAAGCTCTCGGCTCTGCCGCAGACAGGATGAAGGTTTTTAAGCCCCAATTCCTGTTTCATTTCTTCAATCGCGTTAATTTTTTTTCTTATGCTGTCAACGGCAAAGACTTCAATTTCAGGGTAAGCAATTGCAGCCGGAACAGCCGGAAACCCGCCGCCCGTACCAATATCTAAGAGGCTTAGGGGTTTGGGAGGCAAGAGATTTAGTTTAAAAAAATGTTTTATTGCCAGACTGTCGAAGACGTGCTTTTCCCACAGAAACTTTTCATCGTTTTTGGAAATGAGGTTCAGGCGGGAATTTTTCTCTAAAAAGACCTGCATGTATTTTTCATAAACGCTTTTCATTGCAGCCTCTTAGCTTCTATATCCTTTATGCGCATTTCTATTTTCTCTATATTATCCTGACTGAAGCCGTTTTTAGCGGTGTTGTAAGCTGACGTATAAAATTTCAGGGCATTTTCATCATCGCTTCGGTTGTAATAAAAGTCTCCGAGCGCAATATCTGCGGATGCTATATAAAACGGCTCGTTTAATTTAACCGCACATTCTTTTGCTTCCTGATAGTATTCAAGAGTTTTCTCAGGTGATTTGCCCGCATGAATTTCGGCTAATTTCATGGATGAAATATAAATCCCGTTATAATTTTGGGTCAATCTGTCTATTTTGAGGCTTTCGTGCAGGCATTTCAGGGCAAGGTCTGACTTGCCCGCTTCCTCAAAGATTATCGCAGTATTTGAGTAAGCCGATGATATAAAAGAATTGTCTTTAGGGCTCAAATCTAAATCAATACATTTTTTGTAAAACCGGACTGCCTGTTCGGGTTTGTTATGTTCATCCAGCACAAGCGCATACTTAAAGAAAAATTCCGCGAGTAGCTTTTTATCGGAGCACGGAATGCCCAGCGCGTATTCATAGTAATACATAACTTTTTCCGAATCCTGCGGGTTTACGCTTGCAAGCAGCAGACAGGTCTTAATTTTCAGGTCATTGGAAACAGCGCCGGAATCAAAGATTTCGCAAAGAAGGGTTTTTGCCTGTTCGAATTTAAAAGTTACATAATAAATATGAGCGATTTCCCATTTTATTTCATTAATTTTTTCCGTATCGCCGGCAGACCGGTAAAACTCTCCTGCCAGTTCATAATGTTTAAGGGCATTAAACCAATCTGAAAGCTGCCGGTATGCGTCCGCAAGCTTAGTCAGCAGAACCGGCAGAAAAGTATAGTAATCATCGTCATTTTCAAGAGTTAAGGCTCTTTGGTAAATCATGGCAGCTTTTTTAAAGTTGAAATTCTGTTCTTCCTGCCTTGCGCGGTTTATCAGCTCAACCAGCGGAAGCTGCTTAATAACTTCCTTCTCTCGCGCCTTCTCGTCGGAAAGCTGAATATAATCCTGAATAGAGCCGGCAATAGTATTCAAGGCATTATCGCTTTCTTCGGTTTCAAAGATAAAAGACATGCTTTTAAGCTGTTCTTCTTTTTCCTGCACGGCGTCCTGAACTTCAGGGGGGGCGGTATTCGGCGGTTTTGCTTCAATGCGCGGACGTTTAGGGATAAACATTGAGTGATATTCAATTTCCCTGCGCATTGTCTGGCGGGAAATAAGCAAATCTCTTTCAAGCGGTTTCAGCGGAAGCTGGGTTTCGTAAAGTTCCACGCAGCCTCTGTGAAGCTTCACCGCAACGTTTTCGGGAATAGTATTCTCCGCAATATCCTTATAATACCCTTCAAGATAAATCCGGTTATTAAAATTAGCAAGGAGTAAATTCTCCGTGAAGAAATTAATACGCATTTCATCATACAATTGCAAAGTTTTTAAGAGGTTTACCGGCACCGGATGGCGTACTACCGTAAGAAATCTGAATAAATGACCGCTTACGGGGTCCACAAGCGCAAGCGCCTCGCGTAAAATGAAATCATTATACGAAAGAAAACTTTTAGCATAGCCTGACAAAAAGTCCGGTACGGAAATATTTTTCAGCTGCATAATCTTTAAGGAAAGAGTTACGTAGAAGAAGTACCCGTGCGTATATTTGTACAGCTCATCGGAAAGCGGTCCGATTTGCCTGATACCGGCTGAACGAAGATATTTTTCAAAAATATTCTTCTCCAGCGCTAAAACGGAAACGCGCTCGTAATTTATTTTTGCAAAATCTTCATAGTTAAAAACTCTAGAAATCAATACAACTTTTATCTTTGGCGACGGTACCAGATGAAATATAAAATCGAGAATTTCCTGTTTGTTATCTTTCAAAATTTCCTCAAAAGAATTCAGAATAACAACAACCGGTTTTTCTATCATCTGAAAATATGCGTTGATTTTCTGGGCAAAGTTATCTGCTTTGGCTTTTGGCGGATTAATTATTCCCTGAGCGGACAGCTTTTGAAAGGTGTTAAAAAACTCCAGCAGAATATCATCCAGAACAGTGGTTTCAAAGCAGTTATATTCCAACGTAACCGCTTCGCAGAAGCTTAAAGCATGTTTTACAACGGCATTTTTTCCGGCGCCCAAAAATCCGTTTACAAGCAGCAGGGGTTTGGAAGACTTTAAAAAATCAAGTATTTTTTCTGTCTGAAGCCGGTTATTTTCCAGCAAAAATTCGTTTATACCGGATTTTGCAATATTTTTTTTATCAGCAGCTTCTTTAATGAATTCCATACTGTTATATTAGTTTAATTTACGAAAATTTGCAAATATCAATGATTAAGTGAATAGGAAATTAAGAGGTATAGAGGGCTGGAGGTATTGAGGTATGGAGTTAATAGTAAACAGGAAAGAGGGAACAGTAAAGGATTGCCATTGCTGTACATATCAAGTAATTAGTTACATGTTTATTAGTAAATAGGATTGTTAAAAACCATAACCCCTCTGTCATGCTGAAACAAGTTCCACAACTGTCCCGTTAAAATCACGAGGTTATCCGGAATGCGAATTGGTTCGGGTTTTTCCGGCGTTTTTGTCCGTAATCTCTCATTTTTAAACTCATAATTATTAGTAAAAAACATTCAACAACCTCCACGTCACCCTGAACTTGATTCAGGGTCTATCAGTTTAATTGAAATAGATAGATTCCAAGCCCGGAATGACGCTTTATCCACTTGAAAATTTTAACGGGACAGTTGTGGAAACAAG
>JAISCP010000133.1 GCA_031265495.1 Heliobacteriaceae bacterium
CAAAAAGATTATATCACAAAATAAAATAAAAAGCAATGCAAAGTTAACACTGCCCTCAAGTGGAGGGTAGCTCAACCATTCAACCTTTCAACTAATTTTATCACTTATCCACCTATTTACTTAATCACGTTATTCGGGCATAAACCTCTACGTCCTGAGGCTTGCCGTCTTTCAGGGTTTCGGCGCGCAAAACGCCTTCCTGCTCAAAACCCGTTTGTTTTAAAAGCGTTTTAACCCTGAAATTCTGCGGGTAAATAAGCGCTTTTAGCTTCCTGAAACCCAAAACATTAAAGCAGTATTCAAGAAACAGCCCCGCGCATTCTCTAATGTACGCGCCCCAGTAATCACGCGCAAAACAAATATTTATCTCCGCTTTGTAAAGGCTTTCGGCGCTGCCGGCCACATTTTCCAGATAAACAAAGCCGGCTGTCCTGCCGCCGTCCGTAATTACCCAAAAAAACGGACTAATATGCTCAACCATGTCAACAAAATTCTTTGTTGAATAATCATCCGCAAGATATTTGCGCCAGCGCATATACAAGAAGGCCGCCCGTGAAAAATATTCCGTATTGCGGTATTCATTCGTCAGGCGGTTTATGTATAAATTCTTAAATCTTTTCACCGTCAAACCCTTACATACTCAAATTTCACGTACACGTCGTCCGCAACAAAAGCGTCCAAAAGCCCTTGAGAAATTTTTTGCCTGAGAGCATGCTGAATGCCGATAAGCGCCTCAGCCTGAATTCCGTTAATAAACGTATTCGTCTTATTCTTTCTGTTAAAAAGTTTGTAAGTCGCTTTTGCAGAAAAGATTAACCCGCACGGAACCTCCGAAATGTCCGTATAAACCCTTTTTTCAGGCTGTTGCTTTGCTTTTTCCAGTTCTTCATCCAATTCATTCTCCATTTTCATCTTTATCAAATCCTCTAAAGATGCACCTGTAAGCAGCATTTGTTCAGTATCTTTGTTTTTCATTTTTTATCTCCTTTTAGTTTGCTTCGCTTTTTTACGTCTTGCCGTCCCGCTCTTCTGCGTTCCCCGCCCCACAGAGAGTGTTCATTTTTTATTGCTTTGTCATTGCGAGCGTAGCGAAGCAATCCAGTCAAAACACTGAATTTACTGGATTGCTTCGTTGCTTGCTGTGCAAGCTCCTCGCAATGACGCTCTCAATAAAACCCTCCATTAGAGACTAGGGGGTAGGGACTAGTATTTTCAACGCTATTTACTATTTACTAAGCACTATTTACTAATTTAGCTATCCAGCCCTCCATACCTCTTATTCCCCTATTCACTTAGCCGCTAAATCTTGTTGTCATCCAGATTTGCAATCGTAATTATTTTTGCCTGTTTATACTCTTTATCATCAGCATTGAAGCCCAGATATTTGCACAGACCTTCCAACGCCTTGAGGCCGGCGGAAGTATCGCGGAGTTTCTTCCTGCCCGTAAAAGCGCCCTCTTTATCAAGAACATCCTCCTCTTCAAGCGAAAATTCCGCTATCCGCAGCAGTTTCTCTATTACGTAGCCCTTATCAACCTTAAGCGACACAATCTGCTCTTTTAGCTGCGACTTAATCTCTTTTATAACAAGCGGATTTGCAAGAAGCTTCCGCGCAGCTTTAAGGTTTTTATAGCCTGCTTTTTGCGCGCAAAACTCCGCGTCAAGAGATTTTATATATTCCGTTACAAATTTTTTTTCTCTGTTCCTTAACTTCATAGGCTCCAATTCTTTGTATATAAGCATTTTTACTACATGCGTAGTTTTTTTGTAACAATTCTTATCAAAATTTGTTTAAAATTTGCATTTACCGGTAAAAAACTGTATAATAAGCATGCTATTTATATTTCGGCTAGTGTAAATCTTAACAGGGGGGAATGAAATTGAACTTCCTGTTTTTTTTGTGCTACGCACGTAGTCCGCTTCAAGTTAGTTCTACCTGACGGCGCCTTTTGACGGTTTTAGATATATTTTTAAATTCGCGTATTATCGGCTTCCGGCAGTTTTACCTGTCTGTTTTAAGCTTAAAGCCCGGCCCGATATATTCAAGTTAGTTTTACCTGTCAGCGCCTTTTGGCGGTTTTAGATATATTTTTAAATTCACATATTACCGGCTTGATACGGCAATCCGAAATTGAAATTTCCTCTCCATACGGGAGAGGATGAATTTCTTAATGAACACGCAGTGTGAATTTAGAAATTCAGGTGAGGGGGCGCAAAACAGAATAAATCCAGAGTACATGTCATGGGCGCCGTCAAACTACGAGCCTGCCCCCTCACTCCAAACACTAAGCTCAACCTGCGGTTTCGCCAAGTGTTTGTACTCTCTCCCGCAGGGAGAGAGCTAGCAAGGAAACTAATTTCTAAACAGCTTAACGGACGGCGCTTCGTGAGCGTTAACGGAAATCTTTGAACGCATATTCGCAAGCGCTTCCTTGTACATGCTGTACCAGTAATTAAATCTTACGTGTTTAGGATTGCCTTTCAGCCTCATGCATGCCCCGTAAACCAGCAAAGGTTCCGCAAAAGGCGCCGGAATTAATGAACAATCCGCACCTTCTTCCATTTCCGGCTTCTCCGCACCCTCCGCCGAAACTGCATAATCCTTTGTGTAATAAAGTATTTTAACTGTCTTGCTCTCTCCAAATCGCGGCAGCAAAATTTTATCGTTAAAAGTTGTGTAAGTATTTGCCGGCTGTGAATTTATGAAGAATTTTTCAAAATCATCAGTATATCCGAGTTTTATATTATCAATAATTAAAGCCGCAATTCTTCCGTTGACCGGATTTGCTATCTCACCGGCGTTTGCGCTTAACGTAATCCGCGCTTCTCTTAAAAGAAAATTCCACCTGTCATAGCTGCAAATTTCCGCATTTAAAACATTCAAAATACTTTTTATTTTTTTGTGGTCATTTTTTGTAAGCTCTGCAAAAGCATATACCTGCTTGTAGTTCAATTCAACCAGGCATTTGTTTATAAGTTGTAAATAGTCCATTTTGTCTCCTTCAAAATTTTATCTTTGAGGCCGGCAGCCCTTTCGGGCTGCCGCTCAAAGACCGTTGTCCGCTATCTTATGAGCCCTTTTCTCAATTGTTCCATGATAGCGCGCTCATATTTAGCAAACTCCGCACCACTCATTTTGCCGATTTGGCCGCGGGTAAAGACCGTTGTTAAATTCCCGCCGGAACCGGTTTTCTGGGCGTTAACCTTCAACCTTTGTTTAGCGGCTTCGTTTTCGTCATTTAATGTCTTTTCGCGGCGCATTTTTTCCAAATAATTATTAACGGCGGTTTGTTCAATTTTTTCTACCATTTTAGTTATTTGAAAAATTTCATCTTTATCAACAACATTGGACTTTTTCAGGTAATCCAGCACATCGCTTCTGCCTTCACGGTTGAAAAATTCAACATTCGGGACTGCCTGCACTGCCGTTCCCCGTTGGTTTGTAATCACATCGTACGCCCTTTGTACTATCTGGTTCATCAAATTTTGTCCTTGCGGGGGAGCGATAATGCCTGCCTGCATAAGCTGCCGGATTTTCAGCATGTCATCTGCGGCTGCTTTTTTCACAGCATCCTGCAGATCTGAACTTTGAACCGGCTGTTGTTCATATTCGGCTTTAGATGAAATATCTTGGGAAATATTCGGGGGAATATCCTGCGTAATATCTTCCTGAGTTTCTTGTGTAATTTCCTCCATATCTTACTCCTTTGCAAATGTTTTCATCTGTTCTACGGCAAATTCTATTGCGTCATCAATGAAACCTGCCAGAAAACCGGCAATAAGGCTTCTAAACAGAGCCGGAACCGGAATATTGGAAACTACATATTCAATTGCCGCAGCCTTTTTCCGCCTGCCGGTTTCTCCGCCGAGTTCCTCTTCGGCAAGAACAACCGCCGTCCTTGCCAAATCTTTTATTCTTTTTTTTAAGTTGAACATTATTTTCTCCTTTTAACTTTATCAGACTTCTGATAACTTTTTTAAAAAATGTTCCCCGAGAATTGCCTCAGGGAAACATTTTGGGGGACTTACGCTTCCGACGGGTCAGCTATAACCAGTTTAGCCAAAGCTTTCGGCTGAACTGTTTTGGCGCCGTACAGGTACAAGCCTCTTATCAAATCCGAGAAGCTGTCTTTATCTCTCAGGCTTTCAATTTTGGCTAACTGGGAAGCAAAAGTAATTGCGTCATTTGTGCCGGCAAGTACATAGAATTTACCGCCAACAGGCGTTAAATTCGTACTTACGAGCACGTCCATACCGGCAATTCTGCCCACAGCGCCTTCACGCAGGGTTTCGTCCGCTACGTTGTGAGCGCCGATGAATTCCGTACTTTGAAGCAGGTAAGACTCAACCGTCGGGTTAATAACTACCCATGGACGTTTTGATGCGGAAACAGCATCGGAATTTTTAAGCGTTAAAGCAAGGTTTACGAATTTTTCGTAAATAGTGGTTTTCGACAATTCCACAGGGCTGTCGTCAGAACCCACAATGTTTGCCGTGTGAATGTGCTGCCCGAGCAGGTAAGAATCCTGTACCTGTTCAATTGCTTTTTTAGCGTTGGCAAGGTGAGCTTCCATAATATCGGTGTTCGCCTGAACAGAAGCCACGTCATTAATCTTGAACGCAAAGAATTTTTTCTGGTCAATTAACAGCTCCTGAGTATCCGGCTCAAGTTCGCTGTAAGAGATACTGCCTGTTCCGAGTGTAGAAACAGATACATCCGCGGGTGTAATAATGTTAACTTTATCACCCTGATTTTTAATTTCGCCTTCATAATTTCTGTTAACGCATTGAAGCATTACACATTCTTTTTCCAGCATAGAATTAAGTTTTTGACTCCATATTTCAGGAATAAATGCATTGTAAGCATTAGTGTTGTTTCCGGACATTTTAGTGTTTTCCTTTCTTTTTTTAATGTATAACCCGGACTGCATGGGTGCTTACGCCCCTCTGCAATCCGCGAGTGGTGTTTTTGTGGTAAAATTTTCTTATCCTTTGCGGCGTTCATCGCCCTGAACTCGTTTCAGAATCTGTCCGACATGCTCTCTCCCTGCGGGAGAGAGTACAAGCACTTAGCGAGACCGCAGGGAGAGCTTAGTGTTTGGAGTGAGGGGGCAGGCTGCACGACAAACAAGGCGAGCTATGCAAGCCGTAGTTTGACGGGTCAGAGTGGCACCCAAGACATGTGTTCTACCTAATATTTCTTCGGTTCTGCGCCCCCTCACCTGAATTTCTAAATTCACACTGCGTGTTCATTAAGAAATTCTTCCTCTCCCGTATGGAGAGGGGATTATCGTATCAATGAAAAGTTAACAATGCCATGACGGGGAGGGGTACTGCAAGAGATAATTGTGTTATTTTTTATATCATCAACGTTATTAAATCTTTGGTTATCTGATTTTGCATTCTTTTCTTTTTTCGTTCCAGACCCGGTGGTATTTCAGGCAGTTTTCCTTGCTGATTTCAAACAACTCTCCTTCAATTTTTGTTTTTATTCCCTCTGAACAAATTCCGGTATCAAGACAAACTTCTGCGTCCAAAGCTTTTTTAACAGAAGGTATTTTTGAAAAACCAAATAAATAAACAAAAAACAAAATTATTATAATAATTTTAGTTTTGAGTTTGGTTCTGACAAAAACCAACCACCACAAGCTTATTATGACAATTAATGAAATGATTAAAAAAAATATTATTTGAATATCAGTATTTTCTAACGCAATTTGTGACTCTGCCGTAACAACAAACATTGAAGATAAGATGAACAATGAAACAACGGCGCAAATTAGGGAATAAAATATTTTTGCAATAACTATAAACATTTTTTTCAAAAAAGGTTTCATAAAAAATCTCATTTCTGTTTTAAGGCAGCCGGTGCTTTAAAATTTCTCCACAGTCGCCATTCGGGTCATTCCTGCCGGCTTCACGACCTTCTCTATTTGCTTGTTGGTCATCCTCTCCGTCTTTTATATGATTAATAATAGCTTGTTTAAATTCTTCTTGCAAGTATGCTTTTTCAGTCAATACTTTCATTGTAGCATCAAAAAGTTCCTTATAATCACTAAGCGCTTCTGCAGCTTTTTCGCCATCTAAGCCAAGTTGTGCAGCTTCGCAATTGGCTTTTGAGTGATAGTACTTATCATAATTGCCATTTTGCTCAGCCATTAATGCAAAATAATTTGAAACAAAAATGCCAATTGATTGCGATAATGTACCGAGATACTTTACAATATTTATTAATTTATTCCAAATTGATTGTATATTGTAGTTTTCTAGCAATTGTTCATCAAAATCCATATTCTCTATGTCCAGAATTTCCGATTCAATTTCATCATTAAGGCTGGAAGCATCGCCAATAACTTCTTCAATTGCGTCAAAAAATTCCCAGCAATCGCAAGGCTCATTATTTTTTTTTGAAGAATCAACTGCCACAACGCGGCATTTGCAGTTCGGGTGCGGAGGCTCCGGAATATCTTCGATAAAATCATATTCCGTGCCATCGAGAGCCTGACATGCAGCGCAACTGCCCTCTGACGCAGCCCAAATGTATCTCGTATTGCTTATACCGCCTTTCAACACAACATTATCACCGTACTGCTGTAAGTTTTGCGTTAAACCGTCCAGTTTTTGCTTTTCAGTTTCAACCTCTTGGGTAAGCCCGGCTTTGAGCAGCATTTTATACCTGTAATCTGAATTTTCGGCTTCATTTATTGTTTGAAGCAAAGACATTATTTTATTCCTTTGCTTTTCGGGCAGACGCGTAATGTCTTTATACTGCTCTATTATAGAATTTTTCAGTTTTTTTATATCAATCATCATTATAAATCTCTCTGAACTGCAAACCTATAATCGCACAGGATTGGGTTATCCTGCCGCCGGAAACGCACAGTTGTATTGAGTAACTTGCTTCGGAAATTTCAGCTTTCTCCATTGTGTCGCGGTTTATCGACCATACCGGAACTTCTTTGTTATCAGGTGTCCACCGGCAGGGCTTTTCTTCGGATGTTCCTTCGTCCGCCCATATCAGGTGGTCGGGGTGGACTGAGGAAATTCTTTCCGTATCGTCCGAAAAGGTTTCGTCATAATCTTTAAACACGGAAAAATCAAAATCATTATCATATTCTTCATCCAGCAGAAAATAAAATTCATCTATGGTTTTCCTGTGATGGGAAACGCCTACGGACAGAAACGGGGATTTCCACATGAATTCAACAGCCTCGCCGCAGAAAGTTGTTCCGAAATCTTCCCTGTAAATACGCCCCTGCGTATCGGCTGTCAGAATAAAACCGTTATAAATGCACGCCGTAACAATATTCTGGGGAACAACTCTTTTATACCACGCTTTGTTCAGATAGTCATTAATCCAAATTGTATGAAAATAATTGTCTGAAGGATACGCAATAAAATACCAAATCCGGCTTTTGTCTTCATAATGCAGGCAGATACTGTTTTTCAGGTTAACCTTGTCAAACTTCCCAAACTCCGGTTTAATTTTGAGTGAAATTTCCGAGCCGAGCCGGATTTGATTTAATTCCCCGACCTGCTCCAGTGCATAAATCCCGCTGCCAAGAAAATACTGCTTATTATCAACATTCGTAATAGCGTTCGGCGCCTCTGTTCCTTTGTCCGCAAACGGAGTTACGGCAAAATCCTCGGGGCTTACTCCGGTCAGCAGGTAAACACTGTGTTTTTTATAAATCGCAAGGTAATCCTTATAAGGCTTCATGGCCGTAATAACGCCGGTGTCGGTATGAAAATCATTAATATATCCGGCGTCATTTTCAGATGTGAAATCATCATAAGTTCCGAGTGCGGAATAATAAATCCTTGAACCGGCGGCTGCCCACACTCTGCCCTTATAAACCGTCAAAACGCTCCCGGTTACGGGACTTCCGTCCGGACCATCCAAGCCGCACTCAACAACATCATAGCTGCTGTTATTTTTTATGTAAAAAAGTCCGTCGCTTTCGGTTATTACCAGAACACCGTTCAAAAACCCCGCGAAATACGGTTTTTGACCGGTAAGCGTTTTATCAAGCAGCGTTTGTACTCCGTTGTCTTCAATGTAAATTTTTCCTGAGACGGTCGTTATAACAAGCCCGGTATTGTCCGGCATTTCAAACATTCCGGTAATTTTTTCCTCATCATCAAGCTGCAAAAATAAAGTATTGCCTTTTTGTTTTGTAATTCCGCGATTATGCAGAATTTCAACGTTTTCGGAATCAGTCCAGTACATCCTGTTAGTATCAATGCCTAATTCTGTTTTTGTCAAAGCCTGATTAATTCCGCCTGACAGATTGTAGTATGCAATTTCCATTAATTTTCTCCCCGAAGTTTTTGTATATACCACTTAATCTTTGACCTTATAAAGCCTCCTGCTTCCTGCTGCGAAATCCAAGAATACGGAGGAATAAATATTATATCAATTTTACCGGCGCTGCTTGTTTTCGGGTTTTTCAGCCCGAACTCGTAATGAGTCATAACCGTATCGGACATAACGTCAATTTTGTACTTTACGCAAAGTTCCGCGCAAAGCTTCATTGCAGCTTCAAATTGTTCAAGGACTACCGGATAATGCCCGACGTGATTTCTGTTTTTAAAACCCGCCATAGCGCACACTGCAACCCCCACAGAACCCGTATTCCCGCCTCCGGTATGCGCTGCGTAACGTCCGGATTTACAAATTTCATTGTCTTCCGGTCTGAAATTCCCCTTATGCACCTTGCCCGCTTTGTCAACCAAAAAATGATAGCGCATTTTTTCTTCCGCAGCGGGGAAATATCCTCCTGCGGTCCAGTGTATTATAATTCTTTTCATTTAAATCTCTTTCAACCAGTTGTGGTTATTTCGCATATAAGAAAATACCGCATTTGCTCTGTTTCTGGCATTGAGTTTCAAAACCAGCCTGTCAATATGGCTCCTGACAGTCCCGTAAGATATTTTCATCTGTACGCCTATTTCCTTATCTGAATATCCTAACGCAACCAAAGTCAAAACTTTAAGCTCCCTTGGTGATAGCTTCATCTTATTCCTCTGCAATCTTCCGGTTAATCATGTTTAGCTTACTAAAAAAAACAATAAATATTTTAATGATATTTCCTATTTAAGAAAAACGGGAGGATTCTCCTCCCGAGAGTAAGATAATTTAGGATTTTATTATTTAGGTAATTCATCTTGGTAGTAATATACAATTTTACACTATTTTGTTATGTTCTTATTGGCAATGAACTCCCTCTCCTGTCATGCTGAACTTGTTTCAGCATCTGCCTTCTGTACGGGGAAGTAAAGTTTAAAAGGTATTGAATATTTTTACCGGTAGTCAGAACTTGAAACAATCCGGTCGTTCTTGTATAGGTTATGGTGTACTTTTGTCCTGTGCAGATGCTGAAACAAGTTCAGCATGACAGGGAGGTTGTTTATGTAAAATTTGTATATGGTTACCGTTATTTATTTTCGGCCAATCCGATTTTCAGTCTGCTCAAATTGGCATAACACCTTTTTTTAACCCCGAATTCATTATAATTAAGGTAAAATTTCCCGTAATGCGGATAGTTAATGAATTTGTTTTCATAAAGAATTTGGTTTTTCATTTTATCAAAAAACTTTTGAGCCTTTTCGTTAACTTTACGGATTGTCGAAACTTCCTTGCCGTTGTCGACTCTTGTAAGCTGAACAACAAGATGTCCGCAGACCGGACATTTTTTCAAATAATCTATTTCGCACAGTAAAAATTTTTCCTGCGGCACAAGTTTAAACGTCCTTGTCTTGCGCAAGGCGCCGCAGCAGTGTATATACCCCATTTTTTCAAATTCCCGATTGTATCTATGGATAGAGTAAGCCCGTTAGCAAACAGTTTTACCATCGAGGGTTTGAACCTTAACTAACACTGATAGTATAACTTCATTACAAATATTTGAAAAGTCCCCAGTTCAAGGTAAATGATTTCATATCCATGATTTCATGGAAGGTTATAATCCAAGTCCGTTTTCAATGCAGCTGATTAACACTGTAATCCAAACCCTCTCCCTGCGGGAGA
Organism: Heliobacteriaceae bacterium; assembly: GCA_031265495.1. Lineage (GTDB taxonomy): Bacteria > Cyanobacteriota > Vampirovibrionia > Gastranaerophilales > Gastranaerophilaceae > UBA947. The sequence continues at coordinate 10,031 of JAISCP010000133.1, forward strand.
GGGTGCAAACACTTAGCGAAACCGTAGGTTGAGCTTAGTGTTTGGGGTGAGGGGGCAGGCATAGCGTGGCACAACATGTATTCTACCCAAGATTTATTCGGTTCTGCGCCGCCTCACCTGAATTTCTAAATTCACACGTTGTGTTCATTAAGAAATTCATCCTCTCCTGTAAGGAGAGGTAGTTAACCGTTCAACCCTTCAACCTTTCAACTAAAAAACTTACGCTACATCCCAGCGTCCGCAAGTGCCGCCCCAGCGCGCAATGATGTTGCCTTTAATATCTTTAATCTTTTCTACGTGCTGAACTTCTTCCACCCCCTCAACAATTGTGATAATTTCACAGTTATTAGAGCACGCATTGCAGGTGCAGGTTACGGATTGGAAAGACATACCGCCGACTTCCCAGCCCTTAAATTTTGTATTAAACCGCGTATACTGGTGGTCTTCCATTGCAAGAAGCGCCGCGCCGATTGCGCCCATTGTCTGGTGGTGCGCAGGTACAATAATTTCAACCCCTAAAGCCTCCTCAAACGCTTTTACCATGCCGGAATTCGCAGCAACGCCGCCCTGAAAAGTTATAACCGGCAGCAATTCCTTACCCAGAGCAAGATTACTCAGATAATTCCTCACCAGCGCCTGACAAAGCCCGTACAACAAGTCTTCCACAGGGTAGCCCAGCTGCTGTTTATGGATTAAGTCGCTTTCCGCAAAAACCCCGCAGCGTCCGGCAATCCGCGCCGGATTGGTTGATTTAAGGGCTGTTTCACCGAATTCTTCAATAGGAACATTCAGACGGTTCGCCTGCTGGTCAAGAAAACTTCCGGTTCCTGCCGCGCAGACCGTGTTCATTGCAAAATCGGTTACAATTCCGTCTCTTAATATAATAATCTTGCTGTCTTGTCCGCCGATTTCAAGAATAGTCTGAACTCCCGGAACATTCACGCCTGCGGCAACCGCATGCGCCGTAATCTCATTTTTTATTATATCCGCGCCGGCTAAAGCGCCCGCAAGGTTCCGTCCGCTGCCGGTTGTACCGACGCCCGTAACTTTGTAATCGGTAAGCTTCTTGTTTTGCAGCTCCTGCAAGCCCTTTTGAACAGCCAGGACAGGCTTGCCGGAAGTCCGCAGCATGCAGCTGTCAACAAACTTGCCGCTTTCATCAACAAGTGCAAGTTTCGTCGTTACCGAACCAACGTCTATTCCTAAGTAAACTGTTAAACTCATGATTTTATTTTAACATAAAACAGGCGCCCTGAGGGCGCCTGTTTTTTAATCTGTCTTATCTAAGTCTTTTTTCCATCTGTTAATTAGCTTTTGTGTTGCTTCTACCTCAGGTGAGACTCCACTTTGATTACCAACTGTCCTATTCAATTCTATTTTTTCATGCAGGGCCTTTTTTTCTTCTTCTGACAAGTGAGGATAAATATCTCGCATAAATCTTTGTTGCTTTTCCATTGCTTTCTCAGTAAGTTTTATGCTTTCATTATTAAATGAAAATCTCTTTTGCTCTCGGGGTGTTAGAAATTCTTTTCGCGCCATGTCAATTTGTTTTTGTAATGCTTGCTTTTCAAGTGAAAGTTTTTCTTCTATCTCACTAAGTTTACCTAGTTTATCTAAATTAGACAACCTTTCTTTTGCGAACGCCTCTTTTTCTTCTTTCGACAAGTTATCGTAAAATCTTCTTCGAGTTTCTATTGCGTCTTCCATTCTCTCACTGAGTTCTTCTCTTTTCTTACTAGGTTTGCCGAAATTAGACAATGCCTCTTGTTCTTTGGGTGTTAGTACAGGTTTTCGGGATGTTGTATCAGCCGGTTGTTGTTCTGTGTAGCTTGGTTTATCCGGTATTACCACCGGTTTGTCGGGTGGTACTGATTGTGGTCCGCCTTTTCGTGACATAATAAATCCTCCTTAATATCTTTTTTATCACACTACATTTAATTAAAATGTATAAATTTATAAAAACATATTTTCGGGAACTATTGACAATATGGGCTGCTATGCTATGCTATGCTATGCTATGCTATGCTATGCTATTAGCCATTGTAACTTCTTTTGCGCCAGTTTTGAATTTATTTTTACAATTCGTTACATTCGGGGTTTTGTGTAGTTTTGTTAAGAGGCGCAGGAAAGAGGTATGAGCTTTTATTGATAACTGCCTGCCATCAGTGAATAGGATTAGTAAATAGGATTGTTAAAAACCTGCAATAACCTTCCTGTCATGCTGAACTTGTTTCAGCATCTGCACTGTCGGATTTATTCTTCACCCGTAAGTAAATCAATCATATCCGGATTTATCTGTTGTATAAGATTTATTTTCCATTGCCTGTGCCAATTTTTTAATTGTTTTTCTCTTGCTATTGCATCATTTATATAATCATAAAATTCATAATAAACCAGCCTGTTTAAATGGTATTTGGAGCTAAAACTGTCGGGAATAACTTTATATATATGCTGCACCAAACGGGCTTCAAGGTTACCCGTTACACCTACGTAAAAAGTTGTTCTGTTGTAGTTCGTGATTATATAAACCGCATAGTTATTCTCTTTCATTGGCTAATTATATCATGCAACAGCGCAGATGCTGAAACAAGTTCAGCATGACAGGGTGATTATTACAGGTTTTTAACACTTAACATGTACAGCGATGACGGAGCAATAAAAAGCAAGCCTCAAAGAGAGGCTTGCTTTCCAGCTCAAGCAAACTATTATACTTTCTTCGGAATTCTCATCGCGTAGAACGAACGATATACGAACACCAGCGCAATTACAAGGAACACCCAGCCCACAACAGGCGCAATGTCACGGAACGATTCGGAAATAGCAATTTCCATAGCCAGAAGCCCGAATAACGTTGTGAACTTAATAATCGGGTTCATAGCAACCGAAGACGTATCCTTGAACGGGTCGCCGACCGTATCGCCCACAACGGTTGCGTCATGAAGCGGCGTGCCTTTTTCTTTCAAATCAACTTCAACGATTTTCTTAGCGTTATCCCAGCAGCCGCCGGCGTTTGCCATAAACACTGCCTGAAATAAACCGAATACCGCAATTGCAACCAGATAGCTTACAAAGAATGATACCGGAACGTTATTCCCCGAAGCGGGAGCGGACAGGCATGCAAATGCCAGAGCAAACGCAAACAGTGAAATAAATATGTTCACCATACCCTTTTGGGCATATTGTGTACAAATTTTAACCACTTCTTTTGAGTTTTCAACATTTGCGGTCTTTGTGCCTTCATCATCAAGTTTAATATGGTCTTTAATATATTCAACCGCACGGTACGAGCCTGTTGTAACCGCCTGCATAGAAGCGCCCGAGAACCAGTAAATTACCGCGCCGCCGGCCAGCAGACCGAGCAGTGTGTACGGATTTAACAGGTTCAATATAAGTTCCGGCTCAATGTGCAGGACTTCTTTTATAACCAAAATCAGCGAGAAAATCATTGTGGTCGCGCCGACAACCGCAGTACCGATAAGAACCGGTTTTGAAGTTGCTTTAAAGGTATTTCCCGCGCCGTCATTTTCTTCAAGATACTGCTTTGCATTTTCAAAATCCGGCCGGAAACCGAATTCTTTTTGAATTTCTTCGGAAACATTCGGAACTTCTTCGATTAACGACAATTCATAAACCGACTGTGCATTGTCTGTCACAGGGCCGTAGCTGTCAACAGCGATTGTAACAGGCCCCATACCCAAAAAGCCGAACGCCACTAACCCGAAAGCAAACACTGACGGATAAATCATTGCGGAAGGCGGGATTAATGTGCTTGCAAAGTATGCAATTCCCATTAGCGCGATTATTACCATTCCAATCCAGAAGCCTGAAAAATTACCCGCAACAAGGCCTGACAGGATTGTCAAAGACGCTCCGCCTTCACGTGACGCGGTTACAACTTCTTCTGTATGTTTAGCTTTAGGCGATGTAAATATTTTTGTGAATTCGGGGATTAATGCAGCTCCCAGAGTTCCGCATGAAATTATTGAGGAAAGCACCAGCCACAAGTTTCCGCCCACAGGCGCAAGCAATTTATAGCTTACGCTGAAAGTCATTATGATTGACAGGATCGAAGTCAGCCAGACAAGGTTTGTCAAAGGCTGTTCAAAGTCAAATTTCTCAGCTTTCGCCGCATAGAATTTATCAACAAGCCCGTTAACCCAGTATGCGGCAACGGAAGTTACAATCATTAAAAATCTCATTGTGAAGATCCAGGTGAGCAATTGAACCTGAAACTCGGGGAATACACCCAGCAGAATGAATGAAACAAGCGCAACGCCTGTTACACCGTAAGTTTCAAATCCGTCAGCGGTCGGTCCTACCGAATCTCCCGCGTTATCGCCCGTACAATCCGCTATTACGCCCGGATTTCTCGGGTCGTCTTCTTTAATACCGAACTGAATTTTCATCAAATCGGAACCAATATCAGCAATTTTTGTAAAAATACCGCCTGCTACACGAAGTGCGGAAGCGCCCAAAGATTCCCCGATAGCAAAACCTATAAAGCATGCTCCGGCAAGATGTCCCGGAACAAATAACAAAATTGTTAACATCATGATTAATTCCACACTCACCAGCAGAACGCCGATACTCATTCCGGCTTTCAACGGAATGCTCATTATATTTAAAGGATTACCTTTAAGCGCGGCAAATGCGGTTCTTGAGTTAGCAAGGGTATTCATTCTGATACCGAACCATGCCACCCCGTAAGAGCCTAAAATGCCAATCACTGACCATGCCAGAATTGTTAACACTCCTTTTAAGCCCGCATGCTGCAAACACCCGAAGTAAAATGCAATACACAGACCGATTAACACTTCCAGTACAAGCAGGAATTTGCCCTGCTGAATTAAATAAGTTTTACAGGTTTCAAAAATTGTGTTCCCTATTTGTGACATGGAAGAATGAACTTCCAGCTTTTTAATTTTCAGGAACTCAATAAACCCGAATATTACGCCGATTACAGAAATCGCAATCCCCCAAATCAAAAGGTGGTAGTTTGCGGGATTTGCATCCTTAATACTCGGAACAACTAAATCCGCTTCTCCGGCAAGCGCCGGAACTGCGGCAAGAAGCGTTGTAAACAAAGCCGCAAAAAATTTTTTTAACATATCTCTCTCCTTCAAAGTATCTCTACGGGAAGATTATACAACAAAAAAAAACTTAGGCAAGGGGGCTGCCGTATTTTCATTTTGTGTACATGTTGGGTAATTAGTGAATAGTAAACAGGAAAGAGGGAACAGCCTCTCTGTCATGCTGAACTTGTCTTGGATTATTCGCAGTTCGCAGAAACGCGGTTCTGCTCACTTAGACGAGTTTCGGGCTTTGCCCTCCACTCTTGCGAAAATCCGCTGTTTCAGCATCTGC
>JAISCP010000071.1 GCA_031265495.1 Heliobacteriaceae bacterium
AACGATTAATTATCGTTTTGTGAGAGGAAAATCCAGTCAAAACCGTTGAATTTACTGGATTGCCGCGTCGGGCTTACGCCCTCCTCGCAATGACGAAACAATGCAAAGTTAACAATGCCCTCTGGGAGAGGGTGCCCGCAGGGTGGGTGAGGGTTTTATAGGAATTAATAATAATAATAAAACCCTCATCCGGCACTTCGTGCCACCTTCTCGGAGAAGGGATTAAACCTTTCAACCCTTCAACCCTAATCACACAATATTCAACTGACCTGAAAGACACATTTTGAACAGTGAGCTTTGGGGTGAAGCATTAAATTGTCTTCCAAGTCATACATTCGGGCAATCCGCGTAACCAGCGCAGCGCCGCACACAGGGCAGGTAAGCCCGCCGGAACCGTTTAAAATCAACTCTTTCAGGCTTTCAATAACCTCAGGTGATACCAGTTTTATATCATAATCTTTTTCATAAGCCTTAATATCTTCGGGCGTGCATTTCAGGGCTTTTGCAAGGTTTTGGCGGACGGTAACCGATAAAAACAACTCTTTGCTGGCTTCAATTTCCTCAATAAGAGCTGTATTAAGATTACACTTCCTTGCCAAGCCCAACGGCGAAAGCCCTAAATCCTCTCTCTTGTGCTGTATGAATTGCGCCAAAGTTTCCATGAATTTATTATACTACATAAATTAGTGAATAGTTATTAGTAAATAGTGCTTAGTAAATAGGGAATAGGATTGTTAAAAACCTGCCATAACCATCCTGTCATGCTGAACGACCGGGGTGTTTCAAGGTCTGACTACCGGTAAAAATATTCAATACCTTTGAGCTTTACTTGCCCGTATAGAAGGCAGATCCTGAAACAAGTTCAGGATGACAAGGGAGGTTATGGTTTGTGTTTAGCAGGTGGCAGACTGGCGCCCGGTATCCTTTTGTTTTTTCCTCTCCTGTATGGAGAGGAGCAGGCTGAGCCTGCACCCATAACATGGACTCTACCCAAAATTTATTCAACCTTTCAACTGTTTTTCCCATTCACTGCCATGCTTTCCAACATAACCTCACTCAGGCTTTGCAGTATCTAAAGAAAGTTTAATTTCCTGTTCTGTAGTACCGCCATAATAATCAAAATATTCGGTAGCCCAGAAGGTATTGCCGCTTGAAGGATGCGGGAGTTCGCTTTCTTGGTAATACCTATTTTCAGCTCCATACCCGGTTGACCGGGTACTAAACACCGTTGGTTTACCTCCTTGAGTACTAATCCGCAAAGTTTCAGTAGAAACCCATGTATGATCTCCGTTCTCATCTATGTCATATACTGACTTTTTAAGCTGGTCAGGGTGATTTGGAACAAGTTCAAAATTCCATAACTGATTATGTTCTTCAGCAGGATCCTTTGAATGGTCTGTTTGTTTAACATTAAATGCTATGCGGCTTGCATTAAATGTTGAATCGTTAACTTGCTTGTAATCAGTTTCCGCATTATTAAATATAGCTTGAGTTACCATCGCTCTGTACATCTCAACAGCCGTAATATTAGCAATCAGCTCATCATCCTTAATATCCGCTCCGACAGTATTGAAATAATGATTTAATTTTTTTATTAACTCATTATTAATATGCAAGTTGCGCGGAACATAAATTGTAGTATCTTTACCCGGAATGTTTATTACAATAGTATCATACCGAACTTCGCGTATAGTATCATAATGAATTTCGTGTATAGTATCTCCGGGCACCGGTACTTCAACTATCCTATCAACAGTGTCCGTCTTAATGATAGTGTCATGAACAGGAGGTAGGTATACAGGTATTTCTACCGTATCAGGCCGGCAGGTACCGCCGCCGCCGCCGTCACAGCCGCAGTTGTTTGAGGTATTTACATTCACATTTATAGGTATACTATCATGTATCTTAACGTGATCGCCTTCTATAATTATATATGGGTCTGTGCAGCTTGTTGTCATCAAGGGAATCACCCCCAAACCCATAGCTGTTGCTGCTGCAAGTAAAGAAAGACCATTCTGAACACGTCCTCTTTGCTTCTCGTACCCTTCTATTCTTTTACGGGTAGCCTCAGGGTCAAATACTCCGTTCTTATAAGCAAGATGGCCACTATTTGCAAGATTATATTCTCTTTTATTTCTTACTGCTTTGCTTTCTTTTCTGCCAAAAGCAACTCGGCCATAATTATAATTCACAGGGCTAATGTTCATGCAAAACCTCCATTTTTGTTACTTATGAGTATATAAAGCATGAACAGATTTTAAATTGCTATATTAGTAAAAAGTGGTTTACAAAAGTTAATAAATGCAGATGTAAAACCGCTTCCTACTTGTTTATTGAAAAATAAACTTCTTTAAGACGCTTTTTACTGATATGTGTGTACAATTGAGTTGTAGAAACATCGCTGTGCCCGAGAAGTTCCTGCACTACAAGCAAATCCGCGCCGTTTTCCAGCAAATGAGTCGCAAAACTGTGTCTTAATGTATGCGGCGAAATATGTTTATTAATCTTCTTTCCCTGCTCACGGATAAAAATGTAAACTTCCTGACGCGTAACGGACTGTCCTTTACTGTTTATAAGAAAATTCCCGCTGCCCGGGTTTCGCTCTTTCAGGTAACTCTCCGCAGCGGCAGCCGCTTTGGAGCCAAGGGGCACAATTCTTTCTTTGGAACCTTTTCCTATACAGCGGATGTATCTGCCCTGAATGTTTACGTCCGTTGTTTTTAAATTAACAAGTTCCGAAACCCGCAGCCCGCAGCCGTAAAGCAGTTCCAGAATTACCTTGTGGTAAGCGTCCGTGTCCTGATTTAAAATATTATCAATTTCCTGAGAGGTCATGACTTTCGGAAGTTTTTGGGGAAGTTTGGGCTGTTCAAGCGTCAATGCCGGATTAACGTTACAAAAGCCGGACGCGCAAAGCCATTTGAAAAACCCACGCAAAGATGCAATTTTTCGGGTAACGCTTGAAGCTGTATACCCGTTTTCACGAAGCTTCCTGATGTAAAAGTTAAGTCGGGTTATCTGAATATCCGCGCCAGAATCTAAAAAGTCTGTTAAATCGCGTCTGTAAGCATCAATCGTATTAACGGAAAGACCTCGCTCAATCTCAAGAAATTCTAAGTACTCCGATAAAAGCTGCATGTTCATGGATATTATTATATAACAAGTTTTCGGGGATTAGAAGGACGAAGAAAATATGGTTGAAAGGTTGAATGGTTGAAAGGTTTAATTCCTTCTCCCTCTGGGAGAAGGTGGCACGGAGTGCCGGATGAGGGTTTTATTATTAGTAAATAGTGCTTAGTAAATAGAGTTGAAGGGTTGAATGGTGGAATTCTTGCGTCATTCTGAACAACCTACCCGTCATGCTGAACGACCGGATTGACCTCCGGTGTTTCAGCATTTGCACCTGATAAGTTACACCATAACCTCCGCGTCATCCTGAACTTGTTTCAGGATCTGACCACCGATAAAAATATACAATTTCTGTAAAGTTTTCTTACCCGTGCAGATAGATGCTGAAATAAAATTGAGAAGATAGTGTAATTTACCATGTGCCAGATCCTGAAACAGCGGATTTCGGCGGGGCTGAAAGCCCCATGTGAGGCCGGACGTTACTCCGGCCGAACGCCGATAATCCAAGACAAGTTCAGGATGACGTGACGAGAGTGGAATGATATGGCAAATTTTCTTAAAATCATGTAACTAATTGACATGTACAGCAATGACAACGCGTAATCAAACTTTACTGCCCCCTCACTCCAAACACTAAGCTCAACCTGCGGTTTCGCTAAGTGTTTGTTCTCTCTCCCGTATGGAGAGAGCAAGAATAGGAAATAGGGTTAAACTCCTCTCCCCACGGGAGAGGAAGAATTTCTTAACGAACGTGTGAGTTTAGAAATTCAGGTGAGGGGGCGCAAAACAGAATAGTTTTACTGGATTGCTTCGTTGCTTGCTGCGCAAGCGCCTCGCAATGACGTTATCAATAAAACCCTCATCCGGCACTTCGTGCCGCCTTCTCGGAGAAGGGATTAAACCGTTCAACCATTCAACCCTTCAACCTTTCAACTCTATTCACTATTCCCTATTTACTAATAACTATTTACTAACTTTATTTAGAGTGGTATAATAGGGACATAAAGGAGAGAGTAATGAAAAAACTATTAGTAATTTTGATGATATTCGGACTGTTTACCGGAGTGAAAGTTTTTGCTGACGATTTTGCCGAAGCCCTTGCGCAGTTTAACAAATACGTACAGGCGGCAAACAGCTACAGCAATAAAATAGAAACAATGTACTCCCCGAAAGCAAGGATTATCAGGCAGGTCGTAAAACCCAACGGTAAAACAGTTAACGCAACTACAAATAAATCCACTTACGTTAAACAAATGAAGCTCAGTGCAATAGGCGCAAAAGCAAGAGGCTACAAAAATAACTACACTGACATAAAAGTAACACAAAACGCAAACGGATATAAAGTAAGCGCTTTAAGGCAGCCCGCCGGTGAAGCTTACAAGCTGAAATTCTACCAGATATGGCAGAAACAGCCGGACGGAAATTGGCTTATAACAGAAGAATTAATGCAGACAAAAGAACAAATATTTTTAAAATACGCAGACAAGTAATTACTTCATAAGGTCAGAAAATGGATAAATTCAGATTTTTAACAGCAGGTGAAAGTCATGGAAGGTGCTTAACCGCAATAATAGAAGGAATGCCGGCAGGAGTGGCAATAGACCCTGAATTTATTAATGCCGAACTTGCGCGTCGCCAACAGGGTTACGGGCGCGGCAGCAGAATGAAAATTGAAACCGATATTGTTGAAATCGCTTCAGGAGTCCGTTTCGGCAAGACTCTCGGCTCGCCAATCACACTTGTTATTAAAAATAACGATTTTGAAAACTGGGAAAAAATTATGAGCATTGACCCGAAAGACTTTACGGATGAAAAATCTTTCACGGCATACCGGCCGGGTCATGCGGATTACGCCGGCAGCGTAAAGTACGGGCACGTCGACCTGCGGAATGTACTTGAACGCTCCAGCGCGCGAAAAACCGCCATAGAAACAGCAGTCGGAGCCGTTGCAAAACTTTTTTTAAAAGAATTCGGAATTGAAGGGAAATCAAATATTCTTCAAATCGGGAATTTAACGGAAAACTTTCAGGCGGAAATTGACAGGGCAAAAGAAGCGGGCGATACACTCGGCGGGAAATTCGAGGTGATTTACGAAAATCTGCCTGCGGGCTTAGGCTCTTACGTTCATTGGGACAGAGCGCTTGACGGAAAGCTTGCCCGCGCGTTAATGAGTATTCCGGCGGTAAAAGCCGTTGAAATCGGAGAAAATCCGCTCGGTACAGACGGCAGCCGCTATCATGATGAAATGTATTCCGAAAACGGGAAAATTATCCGCAAAACCAACCATGCCGGCGGCATTGAAGGCGGCATGACAAACGGCGAGCCGCTTGTGATAAGAGCTGTTATGAAACCTATTCCGACTATGAAAACTCCGCTGAAAACAGTTGACAGCGCAGACTTAACGGAAACCTCCGCTCATTTTGAACGCTCGGACGTCTGTGCGGCGGAAGCCTGTGCGGTAGTTGCGGAAGCGCGGATTGCCTGTGTTCTTGCAGATGAAATCCTTTTAAAATTCGGCGGCGACAACCCGGAAGAAATAAAATTATGGCAGAAAACAAAAATATAGTCTTAACCGGCATGCCCGGCTCGGGGAAAACAACCGTCGGGCAGAAACTGGCTGACAAACTGACCGGATATGATTTTATTGATACCGATAAAAAAATTGAACAGGAAAACGGTTTGTCTGTTACGGAAATCTTCAATTCTTACGGAGAAAAATATTTCCGCCGGCTTGAAAATGAAAAAATTAAACAGATTGCGCAAACCCGCAATCAAATTATTTCTCTTGGCGGAGGAGCGTTTGAGAATAAAGAAAGCCGGAAAGTATTGCTTAAAAATGCCGTTGTAATTTATCTGAAAACGACTCCTTACGCAATTATACGGAGAATTCAGGCGCAAACCCACCGTCCGCTGCTGGAAGGCGCTGTTTTAAACAAAAGGATAACGGAAATCCTTAAAGAAAGAGAAAAAAATTACGCTAAAGCCCATTACACCGTTGACACAGACGACAAAACCGCTTATGATGTTGTTGAAGAAATTTTAAAGATATACAGGGTTAAATGATTAATGTCCAAATAAACGAAAAACCTAAATCTTACCCGATTATTTTCGGCGGGGTTTCGGCTGAAAAAATCCTTTCTTTTGCGGACGGGTACAAGTCTCTTGCGGTGATTTCCGAAAAAGTTTATAAATTATATAAACAAAAATTATCCCCTCTTGAGAACGCTTGCAGGATTTTCATCCTCAAAGACGGCGAAAAAGAAAAGAACTTCAAAAATTATAAGAAAATTCTTGACGCCGCAATGAAAACCGGGTTAAGCCGAAAAGACGCAATCATTGCAATCGGCGGCGGAGCTGCGGGCGATTTGGCGGGGTTTGCCGCAGCTGTTTACATGCGCGGAATTGATTTAATTCAGGTTCCGACCACGCTTCTTGCCTGCGTTGACAGTTCCGTAGGAGGCAAAACCGCTGTTAACACAGATTACGGCAAAAACCTCATAGGCGCATTCCACCAGCCCAAAGCTGTACTGATAGATGTTGATTTCCTCACAACCCTTGATGATAAACAGTTTAAGACAGGTCTGGGCGAAGTCGTAAAGTATGCCTTTATTGAAAAAAGCTGCGGGGGCGAATACCATTTGATTAATTTTCTTAATGAAAACAGCGAAAAAATTCTGCGCCGGGACCCCAAAATCCTCACTCAGCTGATAGAAATCTGCATAAAACTGAAAGCGGCCGTTGTACAGCGGGACGAAAAAGAAAGCGGCCTGCGCAGGATTTTGAATTTGGGACATACTTACGGGCATGCCATAGAAAAAGAAACCCGCTACAAAAAATACACGCACGGCGAAGCCGTTGCCGCAGGTATAAAATATGCTTTCAAACTGGCGCTTCAAAAGGGATTAATTGATAAAGATTACGCATTCTTTGCGGATGATTTAATGAATAAATTCGGCTTTTGCGAAATCCCTGAATTCCCCGCAAAAAGAATGATTGCACACATGAAAGGCGATAAAAAATCCTCCGGCGGCAAAATAACTTTCATACTGCCTGTGGGCTGCGCTGAGGTGGAAGCCTTTGAAATTGACGATGTTTAATACGCCGAATTGTCCGCAAATATTAAATACTCCGTAACGCCGGACGGTTTCTGTAATGTATACAGCCTCATGCCGTTTTGTTCCTGCGTTTCAACGGTAAACTGTTCTTCAACACCGTTAGTTATGCATTTGCCGGTTCCGTCTTTGTTGTAGGAATATTCGGACACAACTCCGTTTTCTTCTTTTTTGTCCAAACGCCCGTTGGTATATTTTTCTTTTATATACTGTCCCGGGTCTGCACTTTCATTAATTTGTCTTACTGCTTTGCCCGACGCATCATATACTATTTCAACCGCATCGCCGTATGTGAGTTTTCCGTCAGCGTCGTATTCCGTGCAAAACTCCTGTCTTCTTGTCTCTGAAACTTTATTCCCGTTTTCGTCATATTGAAACGTCATGGAAAAATTGGGATTTTTGCTGCTTTTTGCGCTTACTGCCCTGCCGTTATCATCATACTGAATATCATCATAAACCACCGTTCCGCTGCGCGTTGCCGCTGCCTGCTGGTCATTCACAATAATACTTTTCAATCTGCCGCTTTTATCGTAAGCATAATCGTTGGAATATACAAATTTGCCGTCTGTTATAAGCTGTTGAACTACATTGACGTCTTTGTCAAGCGTAGTTTTTTGCGCCACGCCCTTAAAACCGTTAACATTCTTTTTAATTTCAAGTTGCCGTCCTTCTTGTTCAGCTTCAAAACGTTGATAGCTCCCGTCAGAACAAATACCCATCTGCCCCGGAACAAAGTCATAATCTTCATTATTACTAAATTTAATCTCTTGCTCTTGTGCTTCAACCTGAGTTCCAGTACCATTACCGGAAACTAAAACCTTCTCTGCGGCACCAACACTTCCTGGAGTTGTCATCTTTATTCTCCTCTCTAATACTCTATACTTATAAAGTATTTTTTTAAGCGGGAATTTCAGAAAAGCCTGAAACTTTACAATTATTTACAAATATTCTTGGGTAAAGTGAAGGTTATCTTTACATATTCATCCTGCTTACTTTTTGCTTTAATGTCCCCTCCATGAGCGTCTATTATTCTTTTTGCAATATAAAGCCCCAAGCCTGTGCCGGTTCTTTTTTCCGTACTGCTGAAATCTTTATTGAAAATCTCGTTCGGGTCAGACGCACGAATTCCGCTGCCGTAATTCTTAACGCTGAAAACAAACCTCTGCATACAATCACGCAATTTCATTTCTATTTTCGTATTCTTATGACCGTATTCACTGGCGTTTACCAGAAGATTATGTATAACCCGCTTAAGCTCAACATAATCCGCATTAATTTCACTATTTTGCAATTTACATTCAAATACCGGAATTTGGCCTTTATCATTCAGCAGGTACTTAACCTCCTCAATACACTCCGCAATAAGCGTTTCCAGGCAGTACAGGCGTCTGTGTAAATTCATTGTTCCGTTTTCAAGCTTGTATTTGCCCAAAACATTATCAACAAGATTTTTCATGTACTTTGCCGCGCCGAGAATATCGCTGATAATTTCACGCTGAACCCCGTCCAGCTCATCCACGCCCAGCAAGAGTTTCAGCGCGGAAATCTCGGCGTTTACCGGAGATTTCAAATCATGCGTAACCATTGCCAAAAAAGTTTCCTTTTGATTATCCAGATTTTCCTGTATAAATTTTGTTTTAAGAATGTTATAAATCTGGGAACGCACGACTTCTATATTAAACGGTTTTTCTATGTAGGCGTAAGAGCCGAGATTATAGCCTTTAATTTTATTCCCTGTGCCGGACAGGGCGGAAATAAACATTACAGGCGCATTTTCATTAATCCCTGATTTCTTAATCTCTTTTGCCAAATCAAAACCGGACATTTCAGGCATCATAATGTCAAGCAGAAACAAATCGAATTTTTCCTGTTTTATAATTTCAAGAGCTTTGAGCGGGTTAAGAGCAGCCGTAACGCTCAATTCTTTCAAAGCTGCGGCCAAGAGGTCAAGGTTCATTTGGTTATCATCAACAATCATAACCTTTGAACCTTTTATGCATTGAAATGTTTTGTTAAACAATTTTTGCATATCTGAATTATATTTTTTTTACATACCCCATGCAATTGCCGATTCGGGTAATCTTTTGCGCGGCAGCGATTAAGTGAATAGGGTTGAATAGTTGAAAGGTTGAAGGGTTGAATGGTTAAATCCCTTTTCCCTCTGGGAGAAGGGCAGGCTGAGCCTGCACCCAAAACACTGTGCTCTACCCGAGATTTATTCAACCCTTCAACTAATTTTATAAGAGACTGGGGGTTAGGGACTAGAAACTAGTATTTTCAACGCTATTTACTATTTTACTAACCCCTATTTACTAATCACTACTAAAAGAAAAACGCTATTGCAAAAAGCATGTCAATAATGACTATCCCGACAAATGACCAGACAACAGCTTTTGTTGTAGCTTCCCCCACGCCTTTTGCTCCGCCTTTCGCGTAATATCCGCATGAACAGCTTATAAGCGCAATTACCCCGCCAAAACAAAAAGCTTTACCCACGCTGACAAATAAATCTTTCATGTAAATACCCAGCCATGCGGATTCAAAAAATGCCCTGCGGCTCAATCCCGCACATAAATCAGAGGTTATTGCCCCCGCAAGAATACCGACCACCGACGTAATAATAACCACAACCGGCGTCATCATAATTCCCGACAAAACTCTCGGAACAAAAAGATACTGAACAGGTTTGACTTTTAAGACCTCTATTGCGTCAATCTGCTCCGTAACCCGCATTGTCGCTATTTCTGACGCAAGCGAAGAACCTATCATGGAAATAAGCGCAAAACCAGACATTATTACGGCAAGCTCTCTTACCACAAGAACAGTTACCGCCATTCCCACAAAGTGTCCGCCGCCCTGTTTTACCATTTCAAGCGCCACCTGAGACGTAACAATTATTATCGACATGCTCACGACCGAAAGCGTTATGGGCAGAGAGGTTATGCCGAAACGGTAGCATTGATATATTAATTCCCTGCGGTCAATCTGACCGCGCAAAACGTATTTAATAACCTCAATCCCGTTTTCCGTAATCTTCCCCAGCGTATCAAAGAAAACTGCAACCTGTCTGCCGATTCCGGTTAAAATTTTGTACGTAGCCGACTGCCTGTAATATTTTTTAGCGCTAATCATGTTGTTATTATACTCCAAACATGTTATCTTAATTCATAGAGGTTCTGAATTGAATATCAGAATGACGGAAAGAAATTTATGATTGAACTGCTTATTTTAAATTCTCTGCTAAAACAGGAACTTACAATGTACGGGATTTCCAAAAGCATTGAGGAGAATTTCGCCGCATTTACAAAACCGAGTTTCGGCGCAATAAAACCTGCGCTGCGGCGGCTGGAAACCGCCGGTTACATCAGCCTGAGGAAAATGATGTCTGACGGCGGCAAGCTCTCCGTGTTTTATACTGTTACAAAAACCGGAAAAGATGAACTGGTACGGCTTCTGCTGGAAAGTTTAAGCGAAAATCCGCACCAATTTTTCTCAAACGCCGGAATTAAGCTTTCCTGCGCCGGAGTTCTTACCGCAGACGAAAGAAAAAAATTGTTTACGGGCATAAAATCTCTTGCCGCAATACACAAAAAAAACGCGGAGAATATTCTGAATAACGAGTACAATCATCTGAGCTTTTATCAAAAAATAATACTTGACAGCACAATTTGCGAATTCAAGAATTTAATAACCATTATTGAGGGATTGGAAAAAGATAATGCCGGCAATAGTAAGTAAAGTTGAAGAAGACTCTATTGCACAGGAGTTAGAAATTACTGCGGGTGATGAGATTTTGTCAATTGACAACACAAAAATGCAAGACCTGATTGATTATAATTTTCTGTGTAAGTCGGAGGTTTTGACTCTTGAGGTTAAAAAGCGTGACGGGCAGATTGAAGTTACAGAAATAGAAAAAGATTATGACGAGGACTTGGGGATTATCTTTGAGAGCGCTGTCTTTGACCGCATTAAACCATGTTTGAACAAATGTATTTTCTGTTTTGTTGACCAGCAGCCCGGAGGGCTGCGCGAAACTTTATATGTTAAAGACGATGATTACAGGCTTTCGTATCTGCAAGGCACTTATATCACCCTTACAAACCTGAAAGACGAGGATAAAGAGCGCATAAAGCGCATGCATCTCGGACCTTTCTATATTTCCGTGCATACTACAAACTCTGATTTACGCGTTAAAATGCTCAAAAATCCGAATGCCGCCAAGATTACTGAGCAGTTGAAGTGGTTTGCCGCAAATGACATTCCGTTCCATGCGCAAATTGTTTTGTGTCCGGGATATAATGACGGCGCACAACTGGAGCGGACGTTATCGGATTTGGCGGAATTCGGCGAAAATCTTTTGTCTGCGGCGATTGTGCCGGTGGGGCTTACTAAATTCCGTCCTGATAAAATGCAGCCCGTTGAGCGCCGCACTGCGCTTGAAACCCTTGAGACCGCCTCAAAATACAAAAAAGTCTGCTGTGCGGATGAATTTTTTCTGCTTGCGGGGAAAGAAATTCCGCCGGCGCGGTATTACGGGAATTTTTCCCAGCTCAGCGACGGAGTGGGCACAATTCGTCTGCTTTTAGATGACTTTTATTCGCTGAATTTACCGCGAAAAATCTCTAAACCGTTAAATGTTTTATTTGCAACTTCTTTTGCGGCAAAAAATACAATGGAAGTGATTGCAAACGAATTGAACAAAATCGGAAATCTTAAAGTTCTGGTTAAGCCTGTCAAATCGGATTACTGGGGGGAGGATATTACCGTTGCGGGGCTGATTACATCCGGCGATTTGATTGCTGCGGTGAAGGACGAACAGGCAGAGCTTATTGCTATTCCGTCTGTCATGCTAAAGCCGTACTCCGAAGATTTTTTGGACGGAAAAAATCTTGAATATGTCCGTAAAAAAACCGGTAAAGGTTTTCTTGTAATCCAAAATGTTTACTCCGTGAAAGAATTTGTAAATTATTTAGACGATTACTAGCAAAAAAATATTTTCACGGGTATTCACAATATTAAGAGAAAGGATTATTTATGAATATCGGAAAAATCAATTTGTATTCACAACAATTATACTCACGCCAATTTCATCCGAGTTTTGGTTTGGGTGAGAGAACGAATACATATCATGATAATATGGTGGAGACGTTTGCTATTGAATACAAAAGAGTGCTAGAAGAGAGGGACCAATTACATAAGAAATGTCAAGTTCTTGAAGACGAAAATAGAGCACTTAAAGAAAAAAACCATTCACTTGAAAATGAAATAGCAATACTTGAAAATGAAAATACATTCTTTAAAACCGATAATAACACAATGTACAATGTGCTGGGTATTTCTCCCGGAGTTCCGCCTCTCCCGCCTGCTGAAGTCAGTGTTTAGGTAATTTCGACCTTTTACTGGATTGCCGCGTCGGGCTTACTCTTCGCAATTGTACATGTCAAGTAATTAGGGCGTGTTGACATTCAATATAAAAACATCACGCTGAACGACCGTCACGTCATCCTGAACTTGTTTCAGGATCTGTCCATCGATAAAAATATACGATTTCTGTAAAGTTTTCTTACCCGTGCAGATAGATAGTGAAATAAGATTGAGAAGATAGTACTATTTACAAAGTGCCAGATCCTGAAACAAGTTCAGGATGACAGGATGGTTATGGTGTGATTTTAACAATCCCAATCACTTATTCACTGATATCAGGGGAACGAAAATTGAATTTTAATGTCGACACTGCCTAGTTTATTTTCGGAACCTTAAAATATCCGTTTTCTTCTTCCGGCGCATTTGCCATTAGCGCTTCTTTTGTTACGTCATTGTGAACTTCATCATCCCGCATTACGTTAACAAAGTCAATAACCTGCGCCATGGGCTTAACATTTGAAGTGTCGACTTCGTTCATCTGGTCAACGTATTTCAAAACATCCCCGAGCTGTTTTGTGTACAGCTCTTTTTCTTCATCGGTCAACTCCAGTCTTGCCAGCTTTGCCACATGTTCAACATCCTTAATCGTTATCATTTTTTTTTTATACCCTTTTTATGCCCTTTCAAGTTAATATTAGTGTCTGTCGCCTTTTACGTCACCCTGAACTTGTTTCAGGGTCTCTTTGTTTACCCCACCCCGAAATCAGAGATTTCGACCCTCCCTCAAGGGGAGGGTAGTCTAACATTTAATTTTTCTTAGATGAACTTATTCACCTATTCACTTAGTCACTGCTTTGCTTGCTTTGTTGAACGCGCTTAACGGTTTTTATTTTCCCTCTCCCTCTGGGAGAGGGTGCCCGCAGGGCGGGTGAGGGTTTTATTGTTTGTTTTATGTTTGTTTCAAATCAATATTAGTGTCTTCCGTATTTTACGTCACCCTAAACGTCAGATTGACCTCTGTGTTTCAGGGTCTCTATGTTATCTTTTATTTGTTTATTATACCATAAAAAAAATTCATGCTATAATTAATTTTATGGGAGAAATAAAACCGGAAAATCTTGAAATTCTGCTGATAGCCTACAAAGAATGCTCTGATGAAAAAAAGAAAAGAATGATTCATCTTAACATTGTTGACAGCGCAATGCAGCTTGTTAAAAAGATTGCCGGGCCTATATCCGCGCAATCCGGTATTCCCGGTGAAGATTTAATCCAAGTCGGCTCAATCGGTCTGATTAAGGCAATTGATTTTTTCGATGCAGCAAAAAATACCCGTTTTAAAACCTATGCAACGTATTTTATCAAAGGCGAAATAAAGCACTATTTGCGGGACAAAGCATCCATAATAAAAGCGCCGCGCAAATCCCAAAAAACTGAGGAAATTGATTACTATAAAAATGTTATCTCTCTTGACCAGAAAATTTTTTATGATGAAGACGAGACCACTCTTGCAGATAAAATTCCGGCGGGCGATTACCGCGAATTCCTGAATTCTTATGAAGACAAAATTACTATTGCCGGTGCGATTGAAAAGCTGCCCGCTGAATTCAGGCAGATTATAGAATTAAGCTATTACAAAGATCTGAATCAGCGTGAAATTTCAGAAAAACTGAATATTTCCCAAATGCAGGTCTCGAGAAGATTAAAAAAAGCTTTAAATAAAATGTATGAAATTATTGAAGGAGAACGATTATGACGGCAACTTTAGCGCTTGTGTTTATTATAGGACTTTGCATAGGAAGTTTCTTAAATGTGATTATTCTGCGTTCATTGAGCGGAGAATCCATTGTACTGCCTGCATCCAAATGCCCTAAATGTCAGGAAAAATTAAAGTGGTGGCATAATATTCCGGTAATTTCCTATATCTTACTGCGGGGTAAATGCGGTTTTTGTAAGGAACCGATAGGTTTTCAGTATCCTGCTGTTGAGTTAATCACGGGAATTGCTTTTGCGCTGATATTTTTGAAAAGCCGTTTCTTGCTGATGCCTGCTTACCTGCTATACGCATGGGCTGTTGTCAGTCTGCTTATCGTAATTGCGGGAACCGATATTCGTGAAAAAGTCGTTTTTAGCAAACACACATACGCACTAACAGCGCTGGGGTTAACTTGGGCTTTGGTTTGGACAGTTATAGGATTACTGCAGTTTGGAAGCTTTCATGAGGCCGTGAAAACTTTATCCGGCATAATTCTGTATATTCCGCTGGTTAGTTCATTGCTGGGAATAATTGCGGGTGTTATAATAATGGAAGCGGCGGCAAGGCTTGGGTATTTAATAGCCGGAACCAGAGCTTTCGGAGAGGGTGATACCTTTATAGCAGCCGCTCTGGGAGCGGTTTGCGGCTGGAGATTTTTATTGGTAATTCTTGCTCTGAGTCTGATAATTCAAATGATATTCACACTGCCGGTTTTCACTAAAAAATTACTTGTACGCAAAGATTACAAAACACTTATAACCTCAGGATTATTTTTCATTTATGCAATCGGATTTTTCCTGACGCAGCGACACGGAATGCTTGATAATACTTGGGTTTACGCAGCAGCAGCGGTAATCCTGTCCGCAATGGGGCTGTATTTATGTAAACTGATAATTTCGGGAATAAAACAAAATCCCGATAGCTTAACCTATTTGCCTTTCGGGCCTGCAATGGCTGTTGCGGGGCTGCTTGTGCTGATTCTGTAGGGCAAATAATTTCCGGCATTATCGTGACACATCCATTGTTGCGAGTTCTACAACGGCGGTGCAGCAAGCTCCTCACTTACACTTAGTTTTTGTACTCCAATCAAGGCCGCTGCAGTGTAGATAATCCAAGTTTTCGTTTTGGATTACCCAGCCCGTAGTCCAGCCGGAAACAAATCTGCCTGCTGTTGTCGGAACATTTGCTACTGTCTTGTTGATACCGTCAGGCAAAAGACTGTCTTTCGTTATACTAAATGAAAATATATCTCGGCCCCATGTGTTAGGAAGCTTTTTGCCGTTTATATCCAATACGACATTCCCACAAGTAAGATCCAGAAGATGATTGTCGCCGTCATACGAACAATTAGGACTATGTGAAGTTACCATCATTATTGTTCCGTCATTTAATACAAATTTTATACGTTTGTTAGTATCAAAATTTTCTTTAAATTCGTCTCCCGCCGGTAGCATTCTGGGGTATTGGCTGTAAAAACAGCCTGATTGAACATCGCAATATTTTACGACGTTAAAATATGGTTGTATCAAGATATTATAGAGGTTTCTTGACCCTTCGGATGTGGTGTCCGT
>JAISCP010000129.1 GCA_031265495.1 Heliobacteriaceae bacterium
TGCTTCGTCATTGCGAGGACGAATGAAATGAGGACGAAGCAATCCAGTAAATTCAACGTTTTTGACTGGATTGCTTCGCTGCGCTCGCAATGACAGAGCAATGCAAAGTTAACACTCTCATACGGGAGAGGGTGCAAACACTTAGCGAAACCGAAGGTTGAGTTTAGTGTTTGGGGTGAGATGGCAGTTAAGCTTTACTTCCCCGTACAGAAGGCAGATCCTGAAATAGCGGATTTTCGCAAGAGTGGAGGGCAAAGCCCGAAACTCGTCTAAGTGAGCAGAACCACGTTTCTGCGAACTGCGAATAATCCAAGACAAATTCAGGATGACAAAGAGGCTGTTCCCCCTTTCCTGTTTACTAATTTAGCTATACCTCCAGCCCTCCATACCTCTTATTCACTTATTTGCAAACAGCCGCCTCTGCCCAGTCCAGATACTCCTTTGAACCTTCTTTAACTTCCAATGAAATTATTTCTGGAACCTCATAAGTATGCAGTTCTTTAACCCGGTTTTCTATTTTTTTAAATAATTGTTTTTTTGTTTTAATAATTAAAAGCAGCTCTGCATCTTCAACAATTTTGTCTTTCCAGAAATATATTGAAGTCAAAGGCGTACTGATGTTTACGCATGCCGCAAGCTTTTCTTCCACAAGCGTCCGCGCAATAAGTTTTGCGTTTTCTTCATTTGCAACGGTACATAAAATCAATTCCATAAGGCTATTATAGCAAAAAAAAAAGGCGCTGAGCGCCTTTTTGATATTTTAACTCCTAAATAGTATTTAACTTATCCAGAGCTGCTTTCGCCGCTTCTTTAACATTAGGGTCACTGTCGTTCTGCGCAACAGTGAATAATGTAGTTAAATCTTGTTTGTAAGCAGGATTTTGAATGTAGCTCAAAGCTTCAATTGCGGAAGTTCTAACCATAGGATTGTCATTATCCTTCAGGTTATCAACAATTGTAGTTATACCCGGAAGTTCTGTAATAGGAACGGTTGTACCTGTAAGTTTAGTTACTTCATCTGAGTACAATTTTTGCAGAATAGCTGTCGTGAACATTGCGTAGCTTTTGTTTCTTTCAGACTGCTCCATTGGAGTAATTGCCATTGCTGCCTGCTGTTCCGCTTCTGACATTTTCTGACCGGACATTAATTTTTGTCTTGCAGTGATTTGTTCGGGTGTAGGACCTGCAAGTTTGGAGGAATCGGCGCTGATTGTTGAAGTCAAAGCATTGATGATTTTTTCATCAAGCAATTCTACTGCCATTTCAGGTTGAACTTTTACCATATTAGCGATTTCTTCCATAGCGTTTGCCTGAACTTCGTAATCCGGGTTGTTGAGTTTTGCTAAGAAGCCGTTCAAATCAACTTGCGGCGCCATTGGAGCGGGAGGAACGATTTCAACCGGCTGCTGGACAACGGGCGCTGCTGCGGGAGTTTGTGTTACCACAGGCTGAGGAACCATCGGAGCATTGTAATTCTGCTGGATTACCTGAGGGTTGGTTACAGGATAAACCGGTGCAGGAATTACTTCGGCATTTTGGACTGCCGCAGGAATTGCTGCCGGTACAGGTTGTGCAACAGGGTACGGCTGCGGGTATTGAACCGCCGGATAAGCTACCTGCGGAGGATAATAAGGCTGCTGCGCCGCTTGAGGATAATTATATAATGGTGTTTGAGGGTAGCTATACTGCGGAGCGTTTACCGGCGCATACTGCGGATCATATTGAGGGTAATTATACTGCGGAGCGTTTACCGGTGCATATTGCGGGTTATATTGCGGAGGATAGTTGTACTGCGGAACGGCTCCTGGAGCGTTTACTGACGGGTTATGTACATCTATTTTTACTGCATTATAACTTGGGGACATGTATGGGCTAATCATCGGCGCTTGATTCATTTCTTTATTCCTTTCAACTATCGCTATATTCTTATTCTACATTTTAAATAATCCTCAAGAAATAAAATTGCCTATTTTTGAGTAATTTTTAATAAAACTTAACAGAAATGGTTTCAGAATGGGAAGAATAAGTGATTAAGAGGTATGGCTAAATTAGTTGAAAGGTTGAATAGTTGAAGGGTTGAAAGGTTAAAAAGAAAATCCGTACAGGAAATCTACTAGTTTCCAGTCCCTAACCCCCTGGTCTCTAATGGAGGGTTTTTATTGATATAGCAACGGGTGAGCGGGTTTTCAATCTTCTTTTTGCCGTTAAGATATTGTTTATGTTATAATACTGTTGGAGTAATGAAGTATGCTAATTAATAAAAATGACAGAAAATCTATGCGTTCGGCTTTTGGCAAGGCTTTGGTTGAGGCAGGCAGGGTTAACCGTGATATTGTGGTTATGGATGCTGATTTGGCATGTTCCACCCAGACTCAAATGTTCGGGAAAGAATTTCCCGACAGGTTTTTTGACGTCGGGATTGCGGAACAGGATATGATAGCGTCTGCGGCAGGGCTTGCGAGCGCCGGCAAAATACCTTTTGCGGCAAGTTTTGCCATGTTTGTTACGGGCAGGGCTTACGACCAGATAAGAAATTCCGTTGCATACCCCGGATTTAACGTCAAAATTATAGGCACGCACGGTGGTGTAACCGTTGGGGAAGACGGTGCAAGCCATCAGGCGCTGGAAGATGTTTCTTTGATGCGCGGAATTCCGAACATGGCTGTTATTGTGCCTTCTGACTGCCGGGAGTGCGAACAGGTTGTAAACTTTGCCGTGCAGTATAAAGGTCCGGTTTATATAAGAATTCCCAGAACGAGTACTTGTGACATATTCGGAGCTGATTATAATTTTGAATTTCCCAAAGCATGTATTTTGGAAGAAGGAACGGATGTTTCGGTAATTACAAACGGCGAAACTCTGGCGGAAGTTATTGAAGCGGCAAACATGCTGAAAGAAGAAGGTACTTCGGTTCAGATTGTTCATGTTCCGGTTGTAAAACCGCTTGATAAAGAAACAATCCTTAAGGCGCTTAGCAGAACTAAAAAAGTTATAACTGTCGAAAACCATTCAATTATCGGCGGACTGGGAAGCGCGATATGCGAACTTGTATGTGAAAACGAGCCGATACCTGTTCACAGAATCGGTACAAATGACGTCTTCGGACAGAGCGGAAAATGGGATTACCTGCTCGACTTCTACGGGCTGAGCAGTCAGAAACTGGTTAAAACAATCAGGCAAATAGTGAATAAGTGACTTGAAACGAATAAAAAAAACTAATAAACAAACAATAAAACCCTCATCCGGCGCTGCGCGCCACCTTCTCCCAAAGGGAGAAGGGAGAGATATAAAAAGCAAAACAGATAGGTAACACTCAGAGACTAGGGGGTTAGAGACTAGGAAATAGGGTTGAAAGGTTGAAAAGTTGAATGGTTTAAAACCGTTAAGCGCGTTCAACAAAACAAGCAAAGGAGTTGCGAGGCAACTGTCAGAAGCCGGTAAAAGGTAAAATATAAAATTAAAGGTAAAACCATAAAAAGGCGAAATTCACCAAGATTAACTTGAAAGGGCATAAAAAAAAAATGATAAAATTCAGAAATGTTACAAAAAAATATACTAAAGACAATTATGCTTTGAAAAATGTTAACTTGGATATTCTTTCCGGTGAGTTTGTTTTTATAATAGGCGCTTCCGGCGCGGGTAAGTCCACCCTGATGAAACTTTTGTATAACGAAGAACACCCGACAAGCGGCAGCGTTACCATCGGAGGAATAAACATAGCAAATCTTTCCAATGATAAAATTCCTAATTTGAGAAGATGTATGGGAATTGTATTTCAGGATTATAAGCTTTTGCAAAATAAGACGGTATATGATAATGTGGCTTATGTTATCAGAACTCTGGGGATAAGCTCAAAAGAAATCAACGCGCGCGTAACCGGCGCGCTGAAGATTGTGGGTTTGTTTAATAAAAAACACGCATTACCATCGGAGCTTTCCGGCGGCGAGCAGCAAAGAGTCGGAATTGCCCGCGCTATTGTGAACGGCCCCCCTCTGCTTATTGCGGACGAACCTACCGGAAACCTAGACCCGAAAAATTCAATGGAAATTATGCAAATTCTCGACCAGATTAACCAGAGAGGAATTACCGTAATCGTTTCCACTCACGATAACGCAATTGTTAACCATTTCAGAAAGCGCGTAATCACTCTTGATAAAGGCGGTATAGTCCGCGATATACAGGCAGGTACCTATGAATAGTCAAAAATCAAAATTGAAAAAGAAAGTTAAAAAACATATTCCCAAAGACTGGCTGTGTGAAGCAAGAATTCTTTACCGCCTTACGATGGAAACATTCTACGATATTAAAAGAACAGGGGTGGTTAACCTTGTGATAATTACTACTATGGCGGCAATTTTAACCATATTCAGCGGATTTTTCCGCTCGGCGCTCTCAATTTCCTCGCTCGCGCATGAGCTGGGAAATGTGCTTGAAATTTCTGTTTATTTGACGAAAAATACCGACGCAAATATTACCAAGAAACGAATTAAAGAATTTGAGCATGTTGAAACGGTAACAATTGTGCCGAAAGAAACTTCATGGATTAATTTGAAACGCGAAATGGATTTGCCTAATATGGAGAACCCGCTTCCCGACACCTTGCATGTAAGAATTGATAAACCGGAAAATATTGAAGCGGTGTTTAAAGAAGTTAAAAAACTTCATAACGTTGAGGATGTAAGCTATGCGCAGGATATAGCCAAAAAAATCGAGACTTTAAACAAGATTGTCAATACTATAACGGTTTTTGTTGTAATAGTTATGGCTGTGTTAACGGTAACGGTCATTAATAATACCATTCAGCTTGTTATCCAGTCCAGAAAAGAAGAAATAGAGATTATGCGGCTGATGGGCGTAAGCAACTGGTATATAAGGTTTCCGTTGATAATGCAGGGTGCGTTTTACGGGTTTTCCGGCGCGCTGATTGCGCTGGTTCCGTTGAATTTTGTCCAGAACGGTTTGGTTAATATGCACAAATTCTTTATGATACCAAATCCTGTTTATGCTCAGGGAACGGTTGTAACGATTATGTTTGCAATGGGAATTTTGTTTGGCGCGGGCGGAAGCTTCCTGTGTATAAAGAAACACTTACAAGTGTAATATGAGTAAAAGAGATAATATATTATTAATATCCGATAATAGTGATTTAGCCGGAGAACTGGCGGCAAAAATAATACTTTTGCGCAAGTCTGACAATGTAACAATTTCGGATTACAGCGAAGATAAATATGCCGGTATAGTTCTTCTGCATGAAAATCAGGACCGAACAAAAACTATTGAACTTATCAAAAAGCATAAGGAAAAAAATGCTTCAATATTACTGGTCATGGACAGTGTTGATCCGAAGTTCATCCTTGAAGCTTACGATGCGGGGATTAGCGATTTTTGTCTTTCGGGCGCTGCGGACTATGAGATTGTTATAAAAATTATCAATTGTATTAAAATGCTGTCTGTAAGTCTGAATGCCGCAAGATATGCGGATTTGTTAACCGGCATGGGAATTATTGATGAAGACTCCGGTTTTTATTCTTACAAATCAAGAAAAGATGTTTTTGAGAAAGAAATTAAAAACGGCGGCGTTTTTGCTGCCCTTACGGGTAAGGGTAATATGAACGCAGCGGTTAAGCTTTCTGTGCGCAGCGATGATATTGCGGCTCACGGCAAGGGGGCGCAGTACTTTTTAATGCTTCCGGGTACGGACGTTGAAGGCGCGCGTAAGGTTGTTGATAAAATACGCGGGCATTGTCATCATTTGAAGGCGGGCGTTGTTAATATCAGCGGACACCCCTGCAGCGAACAACTTTACAGCGAACTGGAACAGGAAGCTCTGCTCGCACTTGCGTCAGCTTCGGACGACAACTATTTTATTGTACAAAGCCAATCCGAGCCGCTTGATAAGCAATACAAGATTTTCAAAAAAGTATTTGATAAAAAGCTGGAAAAAGTAATTACTCCTGTGTTTTATCGTATGCAGAAGCAATATGAAAGCAGCGGCATAAAGATTTTACAATTTGCGGAAGATAAAAAGAGTGTTTTCCAAATCAAAACCGAAAGACAAAACAGCAAACTGGAAATAGTTTACTCGGGTTTTACAAAGGTACTAATTCGTATAACTCATGAAGGGCTGGACAGTCCTGAAAATTCGGAAACGGAAATTCCGCTGCCAAAGCTTAACCAAAAATTTTTAGAGGATACGATTGAGGGCTTAGTAAATAGATAAATTTACCCTCTCCTTGAGGGGGCATTGTTAACTTTGCATTGTTTCGTCATTGCGAGGAGGGCGTAAGCCCGACGCGGCAATCCAGTAAATTCAACGGTTTTGACTGGATTGCTTCGTCCTCATTACATTC